>JAISCO010000263.1 GCA_031265535.1 Spirochaetaceae bacterium
TGAGGCGGTGCTTTTGTACAACACAAAGCGGCCACATCTGTCCCTCAATTATGAGACGCCTGAAAAAATGCACCGTAGGGTCGCGTAAAAATCTGTCAACCTATTTTAGGACTTGACATCTATCCACTATCCGACTGTTAATGGGTGGGGGTAGTGGAAAAGCGTTTTGCAAAGCAAAACCTTTGTAGCGAGGGGGAGCCCTAACAAAAAGTTCATCATATTACCTCAAAAATTTAACGATTTATGATTGATACGCTTCCCCCTTTGTTAAGAGGTAAGAATGTCCTTTTTACCTGTTCCTTTTTACCTTTTCCTTTATCTTTTCCTTTATCTGTTTCTAAAAGTAAAACTGCGATTAACAGTGAGGGAGGGCTGGGCGGGGCTTGTGTTTTTGATATATGCTGGACTAATTCTACAGTGTAAAATTAGCCGTTGCGGGCGTGTAATGTATGAAAACCCGCGGCGCGCAGTCTGCAAGGACCCGGTATGGACGATCTTTTTACAAACACGACAGCTGCTGACGCGCCGCTCGCCGACCGCATGAGGCCGCGTGTGCTGGACGACATAATCGGACAGGATCACATCGTTGGGCCCGGCCGGCTGCTGAGGCGGGCAATACAGGCGGACAGACTTTCCTCACTGATATTTTACGGGCCGCCGGGGACGGGCAAGACGAGTCTTGCCCGCGTAATCGCTAACACGACAAAAGCATGGTTTGAAAGCCTGAACGCCGTACTTTCCGGCATAAAAGACATACGCGAGGCGATAGACCGGGCGTCGGAGCGGCGCAAGCTATACGAACAGCGCACGATACTATTTGTCGACGAGGTACACCGCTGGAACAAGGCGCAGCAAGACGCTCTGCTGCCGTGGGTGGAAAACGGAACCGTCATTCTGGTAGGCGCCACAACCGAAAATCCGTTTTTTGAAGTAAACCGCGCCCTCGTAAGCCGCAGCCGCATATTTCAACTAAAGGCGCTGGATAAAGACGCGCTGATGATGACGGCGCGCAGGGCGCTCTCAGACACGGAGCATGGTTACGGCAAGCTGCGCGTTACATTCGAAGACGGCGCTCTGGAACACCTTGTCGCGGTTGCGGGGGGAGACGCGCGTTCATTATTGAACGCGCTGGAACTGGCGGTAGAAACAACAGACGGCGGCGGCGGCGAAACCCGCGTAACAATGGAGGCCGCGGAAGAAAGCATACAACGCCGCGCCGTACTGTACGACAAAGACGGCGACTATCACTTTGACACAATAAGCGCGTTCATCAAAAGTGTGCGCGGCAGCGACCCGGACGCCGCCCTGTACTGGCTCGCTAAGATGCTGCGGGCGGGCGAAGATCCGGCGTTCATATTCCGCCGCATGATAATACTGGCAAGCGAGGATGTAGGACTCGCCGACCCGCGGGCGCTCGGAGTGGTGATTTCCTGCGCCGAATCGTTTGACCGCATCGGCTTTCCTGAAGGAAACTATCCGCTTGCCGAAGCCTGCCTGTACCTTTCTACCGCGCCCAAGTCAAACAGCGCGATGGCGTTTTTTGACGCGCTCGCCGCCGTGGAAAAAGAGGACGCCGAAGTGCCGTCCCATCTGCGCGACCCAAGCCGCGACAAAGAAGGCTTTGGACACGGCGAAGGCTACATCTATCCGCACGCATACCGCGAACATTGGCGGGCACAGCAGTACCTGCCGTCAGCCCTGCAAGGTAAACTCTTTTACACGCCGTCAGAGATCGGCTATGAAAAAACAATACGGGACGAAGTCTTGCGAAAGCGCGAACTGCAAGCCGCGGCCTTGTTGGGCGATGCCGCCATACCTGGCGGCCCGACGCTTCCGGGCGATGGCGAGTACCTGTCGTGGTCTCCCAAAAGTAAAGGGGTCGAGGCATGGATGCGCCGCCTCGAATCCGGGCGGAGCGCGCTATTGCTTTCCGAGCGGGACGCGATCATGGAGGCGGCGGCCCCAAAACGGCACGACCGGCTGTTGATACTCAAGGCGGATGACGGATTACTCGTTTGGGAGGGGCTGCGGCGCGTACCGGAGGGACTGTGCGCCGCCTGTGTTTCAAGCGAAGAAGCCCGCGAAACGCTGCTGCGTTTCGCGGCTTCCGCATCCTTCAACGAGGTAGAATTACCTAAAATAGCCGTTAATGCCGCGTTATCCGCGCCTTCTCCAAAAGAAGCGGAAGATTTTTTTGACTGCGCGGTCTTTGACCGCGTCCTTGCGCGTGAACCTTGGCGCGGGATAAAAATTTCCGCCGCCTCTATTGCCGACTTTGCCGCCTCGGCATCCCTGTTGCTTGCCCCAAAAGGCAGCATTGTCTTTCTTGCCTCGCCGCCCGAATCCGGGGAGCGAATCTCGCGCATAGTTGAAGCGGAAGCGGCAAACGGCCTTTTGAAGGTGGACGCCGCCCTCATTTCGGCGTTAAAAAAGGCGGAAAACGCTTTTTTTGCCTCTCAAAAAGACAGCGGCGCTGCGGAAAGCCTGTTCTGGGATGCCAAAATGTTAAAAAACAGCTTTTGTAAAGCGGGTTTTGATATAAAAGTCAGCGTAATTGACCAAAAAGAGGAACGCCTTCTTACAGAACGCGATATTTCAGCATGGTTCAATAAAGAAAAATCAAGCTGGGGCGGCGCGATTCACAGTTTTATGGGTGAAAAAGACTTTGAAACATTAAAAAAATTACTTTCCGACCGCGCCAAACAAGGCCCCGTGCTTTGGAAATGGAAAAGTTTGTTGTGCATGGCAGCTTGTTGCGCTTCGCGCAGAAACATCAAAAAAATCGCCGATTAGGCTGTTTTTTACCATGCAAACTCCATTGAACTAAAGCTTCGCAGAAGCTCAGCTTCACTGAAGTCAATAAACATCCGCAGGGCAGAGCCCTGCGGTATTTTTTTTACCTTCATGCTTTATTCTCATACGAAAATAATTCCAGCTGTTTTCCTTCATGTATTTTTTGATAGCTTTCAGGATTTCTTCCCTGTTTTTTCACATACT
>JAISCO010000039.1 GCA_031265535.1 Spirochaetaceae bacterium
TTTAATCCTTCAATTAGTGAAAACGCGAAACTTGCGTTGTACGCGGCAAAACAGCCGGGAATGTTCACATTTTGCGGACAGGGCATACAGTAAGAGCAGCCGGTGCAAGGCACTTTGTACGAGGCGTTAAATATGTTTTTTACTTCGCCGAACACGGCAAGATGAGCCGCGCTAAGGCTGTCCGCGCCGGAGTTTTCGGCAAGTTTAATGTTTTCTTCAAGCTGCTTCATGCTGCTCATTCCGGAAAGAACAACGCCCACTTCCGTCTGATTCCACAGCCAGTCCAGCCCCCACGCGGCCGGACTGCGGCCGGGGTCCGCCTTCTTAAAGGCTTCATGCGCGGCTTTTGGTAGTCCGTTGATAAGCCGCCCGCCCAAAAGCGGCTCCATGATGATAACCGGTATGCCTTTTTCGGCGGCGGCTTTTAGGCCGGTCTGCCCCGCCTGATAGTTTTCGTTGGAATAGTTGTATTGAATTTGACAGAACCCCCAGTCGTATGCGGCAAGAAGCGCCAGAAAATCATCGCGCCCGCCGTGAAACGAAAATCCTATCCGCCTTATTGCGCCGCTTTGTTTTTTCTCTTTTATCCAATCTGTTATGCCTAAATCTTTAAGCCGCTCCCACGAATCCATGTCCGTCAGCATGTGCATCAAGTAGTAATCTATATGATCCGTTTTTAAGCGCCGCAGGCTTTGTAAAAAATATTTATCAAAATCACTCGTGTTTTTGCAGATTGTGATGGGCAGTTTAGTCGCTATATACACCTTTTCACGCAGTTTTTGCGCATCAAGAGCCGCGCCAAGCGCGTCCTCGCTGCCCGGATATATCCACGCGGTATCAAAATAGTTTACGCCCTTCTCTACCGCTTCTTTTATCATCGCGGATGTTTTTTTTATATCAATTACGCCAAACGCGCGGGGAAAACGCATACATCCAAAACCCAGAGCCGAAAGCTCGCTGCCCGATGCTTCATCTTTTCTATATTTCATCATGTCAATCAGCATATCCAAGTACCCGCTTTATGTCGATACTAAAATAATGCGTCTTTTTATATCTGTTTTTATGACCGCGCTCGTTGTATATTCCGTCAATGCTGAGGAATTTGTTTTTAAGCATAAAGTTGGCGACAAATTCAAGACTATTTCTACTTCCAGGGAAGATGTGTTCGTAAACGGTGAGTTTCTGTACGGTACTAAAATTTTGAATCGTATGGCAAGCGAGGTAACGGATATGCAAAACGGTGTCGCGGTTCACAAAGCGCTGTTTCAGTTGGCGGAGGAACGGGATACTGAGGATGGCGGAAGCAAGAGTTTTCAATGGACGGCGGAGTATGATTCGGTATTCGGCAGGGACGCCAGTGGCAAGATAACGATAGCCTCCAATTATGTGATGCCGACCGTCCGTAATGTGCCGGTGTTTCCCCCGCGTTCTATCAACGCGGGGGAAACTTGGGAGGACGAGGGCTGCGAGGTGCATGATTTGGGGCCTGCTTTCGGTGTAAATCAGTTGTCCCGGCTGCCGTTTACCGCCCATTATACGTTCATAGGCGAGAGGGATTGGCGCGGTAAGCTTTGTAAAGCGGTATCAATCAGTTATTCGCTGGAATATTCGCCCGCGGACTTCCTGGAGGACGCGCCGCTGGATTTATTGGGCGGGGCTTCCGAAAAGCCTCTTACTCCGCTGTATGTGCGCGGGGAATCGGCGCAGATTATGTACTGGGACGCCGCACTGGGGCAGCCTGTGGGCGCGGAAGAGCAATTCAAGCTTGAATTTAAGATGTCTGACGGCAATATTTATGAATTCAGGGGGAAGGCCGAGGCTGAGATCATAGAATCCTCCGGTATGGACAAGGACGCAATCGCGGACGATATTTTACGCGGTCTTTCTGATGAGGGTGTTGAAGGGGCGGACGTGCGTGTTGTCGAAGAGGGTGTAAAAATAAATCTTGGGGATATTATGTTCGAGCCGGATACCGCTATTCTTTTACAGGGCGAGGAAAAAAAGCTTGAAAAAATAGGAGCTCTTTTGCGTAAGTATCCGGCCCGCGATATTCTGGTAGGGGGCCACGCGGCGCGCGCAGGCGGCACGGAGCGTTCACGTCAGCAGCTCTCCCAGGAACGCGCCGCAGTTATCGCCGCGTATCTTATAGAACAGGGTGTGCGGTCCCCAGACAGGATTATAGCCCGCGGCTATGGCTCCCAAAATCCTATCGCCGGCAATGACACTGAATCAGGCCGCCAAAAAAACCGCCGTGTAGAAATAACCCTCCTAGAAAACTAACCCACCAGTGGGTTTAACATACGCTCCGCGTTAGCATACCCAAAGCGGCCTTCACTCCGTGCCGTTGGTAAGGACAGGGCGCTTTGCATACGCGGCTGCCTGAATTGTTAATTGCTCATTTTTACCTCTTCCTTTTTACCTCTTACTTCCCAGCCGGTTTACATACGCTCCGCGCTAGCCCGCCAGCGGGTTTACATACGCTCCGCGTTAGCATACCCAAAGCGTGGTTTCAGCCTCTGCTTTTGGTAAGGCAAGGGCGATTGGCATACGCGCCCGCCTGCATTGCTACCTCTTCCTTTTTACTTTTTACTTAGTATGGCGGCGGAACGGCTTTCGGTTCGATAGCTGCCTTAGGGGTTTTGCTGCCCGCCACTGTCAACAAGTTAAGGGGTTAGACTATTTGTATAGATTTAATTGGCACAATGTACTAGAATGAATCATTCTTTGTGTTAATTTTTTGACTTTATTCTTGCGGGATTAACGATTTTTAATTGCTTGAATTGTGTAAGGAGCTACTGTATGAAACGGAAAATTATATGGAGCATTGTATGCGGTATGGCGGCGATACATGGCTTTGCCGCGGATGAAGCTATTTTTACTTATCTGGTTGGGGACTTTACTGTCAACCTGCTGGTAGAAAATCAGGGGCAGGGAAATCCTTCCATCCTCTTGGGCGCCTCTGAAGATGCCCTTAACCGGTATATTCCGGGCGGGAACTACCGCTCTGAGGTCAATACCGTGCTCGTCCGCGGTCCGGACAGTATACTCGTGATAGACACCGGTTTCGGCGGCAAGATATTTGATCATCTGAAAACCTTAGGCGTCGATCCTGGTCAGGTGGATGCCGTACTTCTTACCCACATGCACGGGGATCATATCGGGGGCTTGCAAAAAGGGGGGAATGCCTTGTTTCCGCGGGCTTCCGTATACCTCGCTCAACAGGA
>JAISCO010000356.1 GCA_031265535.1 Spirochaetaceae bacterium
AGCTGCCGCGAACATGCGGTCGGCGGCGCTGGGGCTTCCACCACGCTGCTGGAAGCCCAAAAGATTACATTTTACATTTATATTAAGTTTTTCCCGCACCATATCCGCCGCCGCAAACATTTGCCTTGATTCCTCGGCAAAGACAGCGAGTACATAGCTCCGCTGAGCCTTTTTGCGGAACTCGACAACTTTTTGGAGAATTTCCTCGTTAGAAGTACGCGGTTCGTATAACACGCAAAAATCGGCCATGCCCATAAGCACGGCGGCCTTGGGAAAATAACTTTCAAATGCCCCCAGAGTTTCCACAAAAAATACCCGTCCGGGCAATGCCATTGCGGTATCGGAGATGTCATCGATATAGTTTACCAGCTTGTTAAGGGCGGTATCGTGTCCCAAAGTGTACCGGCTGCCGAAGATGTTGTTGTCAATGGTACCGGGAATACCTATTATATTGAGGCGCGGATTGTGCCTGCTTAAATCCAGCGCCCCCCGAAAACTGCCGTCGCCGCCTATAACGATCAGCGCCTCGATTTTTTGTTCCTCCAGATTGGCGGCAAGCTGTTTTTGAACCGCCTCCTCAAGCAGCGAAGGAAGGCGTCCGGTTTTCAGCATGGTTCCGCCAAGCTTATACCAGCTTTCAACATCGGCGGGAACAAGTTCGACAAAATCTTTTTCGAGTATGCCGCAATAACCGCGCCTGTAGCCGAAAACACGGTGTCCTTTTGCCGCGGCGCCGGTTACAATACACGCCGCGCATGGATTCATCCCGGGGGAATCGCCCCCGGAGGTGATAACCGCGATGTTCATGCTTTGTCCGCCGCTTTGCCCGCCGAACCAAAGGCTTCCAGTTTTTCCTTAACGATTAGCGACACGGCTTCCTTAACGGGCTTCAGAAATTTACGGGGATCAAATTCCTCTGCGGGAAGCTCTTTACACATTTTACGCAGAGTGTTGGAAAAAGCCGCCTTTAGTTCCGTGCCTACATTGACTTTGGCAAGCCCCATGCCTATACATCGTTGAATGTCGGCGATAGGGATGCCCGTGCCGCCGTGCAGCACGATGGGGCAATCCGTCAGCTTCAAAACCGCCGCCAGCCGGTCAAAGTCGAGTTTGGGCTCGCTCTTGTAAAAACCGTGTACCGAGCCAAAGGCTATCGCCAGCGCGTCAATGCCGGTCTCGTCCACATAGCGGGGTACATCGGCGGGTACCGTAAAAGTTGCGCTGCGGTCTTCCACGACAATATTGTCCTCCTTGCCGCCGACTTTTCCAAGCTCCGCCTCTACCGAACAGTTGTAATCCCGCGCAAAATCGACAACAGCCTTTGATTCGCGGATGTTTGTTTCATACTCCTTGGCCGAAGCGTCTACCATTACGGAACTGAAACCCGCCTTGACTGCCTCTTTGATAAAATCGCAGTCTGTGGCATGGTCCAAATGTAAACATACCGGTACTTTTGAATGTTTTGCGATGCCTTTAACAATGCCCACAGTCTCGTACAAGCCGATATACTGGCAGGCCCCCTGCGAAGCCATTAAAATCACCGGCGAGGCAGCCCGTTCCGCCCCCATTTGAATACCCTCCGCGTCTTCATAGCCGTTGAAGTTAAACGCGCCCACCGCGTAATACTCTTTTTTTGCCTTGGGCAAAATATCCCTTAGCGTAACCAATTCCATTAATATCCTCCTGATTATTATTTATAATATATCCGGCAGTCCCGAATTCAATTAAACAAAATAAAATGGGGGAAGTCGCGGCAACTATGTTGCCGACCCCACGTTCCAGCCCCCTACGGGGTCTTTCTCTACCCCCTCTTTGTTTAAGAAGTAAGAAGTAAGAAGTAAGAAGTAAGAAATAAGAGGTAAAAAGTAAGAAGTTTCTATGTTCTCTTTTCCTTTTTACCTGTTACTTTTTCCCTTTTCCTTCATCCTTAAATCCTTTTTTCCACATATTCCCGAATCAAAAAGAATGCCCCGTACAATACCACACGATCATTCATCTCTGAATAGCGTACAGAATCATCATTTATCGGCTGTTCGCACCGCTCTTTTAGAGTGTCCATCATAGTTTGATGAAAAAAACGCCGCCCCTTGGTAATGCCGCCGCCCAGCACAATGGCTTGCGGGTCAAAAAGATTGAAAAGATTGGCAAGCCCTACGCCGAGGTAGTAGCCCTCTTTCCGGTACAGGGCAAGCGCATACGTATCTCCAAGGGCGGCGGCTTCGTCAAGGTGGTAACCGGAAAGTTTTTCCCCGTCGTTACCGGCAAGGGTAAAGACGCGGCTTTTCTTACCGGCGGCCATATCAGCCTTCATGGTATTCAGCAAGGCCGTACCGGAGGCATAAAGCTCAAAACAGCCGCGGCTTCCGCAGGGGCATTCAAGCCCTTCCGGGTCGATAGACATGTGCCCCACTTCTCCCGCCCCGTCATTTGCGCCGCGGTATATTTCCCCGTTAATCAGTATCCCGCCGCCGCAGCCGGTACTAACCGTCATATAAAGAATATTCCGCAGATCAATGGCCGCGCCGCGGCGCTGCTCGGCCAGAGCGCCCAGGTTCCCGTCATTGTCAAGGCGCGCTGGAAGATTGAAATCCGCGGTAAGCCTATCCAGCACGGGAAAATTCCGCCACTTCATCAGCGGCGCGTGAAGGATAATCCCCCTTTTCGTATCCAAGGGACCGGGGCTGCCAACCCCGATACCTAAAATTTCACCGGTTTCAAGCTGATGCCGCATGAGCAGTTCATTGAGCAGATTCCTGACATTCCGGTAGACCGCCTCTTCGCCGCGAAAAGTCTCTGTTTTTGCCGTTAAAACAATATCGCCGGCTATTTCCCCATAGCGCGTAAAAAGCGCCGCGGATATTTTTGTCCCGCCTATATCCAGCGTGAGGTAGTAAGAAGCCGCCATGGTATCAGTTTTTTTTATGCTTTTGCGCCATATCCAGAATGACGGCAAGCAGGATAATCGTGCCGATAACAACTTTTTGCCAGAAGGACGAGATGTACATTAAATTCATGCCGTTGTTAATGACGGCAATGATAGCCACTCCGAACATAGCCCGCCCTACCGAACCTGAACCGCCGGCAAGGCTCGTTCCGCCCAAAACGGTGGACGCGATCGCAAACATTTCGTAACCTTCGCAGGCGGCGGGCTGCCCGTTTTGCAGCTTGGATGCCACCAGTACGCCCCCCAAAGCCGCCATGATAGAACAAAGTATATAAGAGACCAGATTTACCCGTTTAACATTGATGCCGGAAAGGTGGGCTACTTGCTTATTGGAACCGCAGGCATACACATGGCGTCCGAATACCGTTTTGGACAAAAGTATGTGCATTAAAAATACAACCAGAATGGTAAACAGCGTAACAACCGGAATTATGCCCATAGGCTCGCCGGGGGTTTTGATGACGCGGCCCGCGCCAAGAAACGAAAACACCGACGGAAGTCCGAATACGGCAATGCCGCCTGTTACGATATAGGTAAGGCCCCGCAGCATCGTCATGGTGGCGAGGGTACAGATCATGGGTACCACGTTAAATTGAGTAACCATTATGCCGTTTAGGAATCCGCAGAACCCGCCGACCACAACCGCCGTAAGTATAAGTATGGCGATTGACCCAAAAAGGTTCATGCCCGGAAATTTAAGGCCTATCATACAGGAGATAACGCCGGCAAGAGCCGCCACAGAACCAACGGAAATGTCGATGCCCCCTAAAATAATCACGTAAGTAAGCCCCGCCGACAGCAGCGCGTTGATTGCCATCTGGCTGGTCAAATTCATCAGATTCCTGTATGTAAAGAAAGTCTGATTTGCCAGTCCAAACCCCGCGCAAAGCAGGATCAAAAACAACACAATCATATTTTTGTTTAAAAAAGATTTAAATTTATCCATCTTGATACCTCATTTATGTTTGATGCTCCATTTATGCATACCTCATTCATGCAGACTTGCAAGTTCAATCACATTTTGCTCGCTTGCCTCGCTCCGGCTTAACTCACCGGAGAGAAGCCCTTCCCGCATTACCAGAATCCGGTCGCTTATGCCGAGAATTTCCGGTAATTCGGAAGAAACGGCGATAATACAAGCGCCGGTGTTCACAAATTCGTCTATTAAGGCATAAAATTCAGCTTTGGCATTTACATCAATACCGCGGGTCGGCTCGTCCAAAATCAGAATGTTTGAATTGGCGATAAGCCACTTGGCAAGAATAACCTTTTGCTGGTTGCCGCCGGACAAAGTATTGATAATAGTGTTTATACTACGGGTCTTTACCTTGAGTTTGGAAATATATTCATTACTCACACTAGTTTCCCATTTGAAATCCAAAAACCCGCCCCGTTTATGGTGAACCGTCAGACTCGGCAGGACCAAATTGTCTTTTAGCATAGCATCCAGCATAAGCCCCGTCCTGCGGCGGTCCTCGGTAACAAAGCCGATACTATCTGCAATTGCGTATTTGGGAGATAAAAATACGACCTCTTTCCCTTCGACAAATATCTTGCCGGCGCTTTTCTCTCTGGCGCCAAAAATGGTTTCCATCACCTCGGTACGTCCCGCGCCGATAAGCCCGTAAAAACCCAGCACCTCCCCGGCGTAAGCGGTAAATGATATATCCTTAAAGACGCCCTCACAGGAAAGCCCTTCCACCCTAAGCATCTCCTTTTTTCGGGTATGCTTGGTGTGCAGGTAATAGTCTTTCATCTCACGTCCGACCATATTTGTAACAATATCTTTTTCGCTCACATCTTTGAGCATAAATGTATTTACTTTACAGCCGTCCCGCATAACGGTTACCCTGTCGCCGATTACAAATAGCTCATTTAGCCGGTGGGATATGTAGATTATGGCGACATTTTTCTTTTTAAGCGCAAAAATCTGTTCAAAAAGCGCGTTTATTTCATGATCCGACAGGGACGATGTAGGCTCATCCATGATGACAACTTTAGCGTTCTTGCGGACTATTTTGGCAATCTCGACCATTTGCTGTTCCGCCGCCGTAAGGCGGCTGGCTATAGTAACAGGCTTTATTTTTACGCCCATTGAATCGAGCACTTCTTGGGCTTCGGCGTTCATTTTTTTGCGGTCAAGCAGCAAGCCGTTTGCCCTGCGCGGTTCTTCCCCCAAAAAAATATTTTCGGCAACGGTAAGATCATTGGCAATACTCAATTCCTGATGGATAACGGCAATGCCCTTGTTCAGCGCCTGCCGGGGATTCTGGACTACTAAGGGGGAGCCCTCAAAGGTCATGCTGCCTTCGGTGGGAGTGTAAACTCCCGAAATAATTTTAATCAGCGTTGACTTACCCGCGCCATTTTCACCCACAAGGGCATGTACTTCACCTGCATAAAAATCAATGGAGACGCCGGTAAGCGCGTTAACGCCGGGAAATGTTTTGCTTATACCTTTTACCTGTAAACAAGATTCCATAGAGATTTCTTATCCTCCCCCCAGCAAGCTTAAATAATGCATGATTTAGAAGCCGATTTCATCGGAAACGAAGTTTTACGCTAACTGTGTTTTGAAACCGGCTTAATTAAATAAGCCGCCCGAATTTTGATTTTCGGGCGGCTCAAGCCGGACGGTTTACTGCGCCGCGTTTTCTTTGGTAATAATATAAGGGGCAATCATGATGACGCTCTGGTCAACTTTGCCGGTATCAAGATACTTGCGGATCTGAATGGTGATTTGCTTGCCGATTTCCTGAGGATTCTGGGAAATTTCAGAAACCCAGTATTGGCCGTTTGTCGCGTCAAGAATTGCCGCTTTAGCTTCGGGATTGCCGTCAAAACCGATGATCTTGGTCTTGGCGCCGGCGGCTTTAATGGCGGCCAAAGCGCCCGCGGCCGCGGGGTCCCCCACGCAGAACACGATTTCAATATCCGGATTCTGGGTAAGGGCGTCGGTCATAAGCTGTTCGGCCTTGGATGCGTCGCCGGTGTAATTGCCAACTTCAATGATCCTAAGATTCTTGTTTGAGGCCTTAACAACCTCTTCCCAGCCCTTACGCCTGTCCAGACAGGATTGCGGATTGTCAAAGTTGATAAGCCCGACCTTCGCTCCCTGACTTGCCAAACGTACGGTTTCCTGCCCGCCGAGCCGTCCGCCCTCAACATTATCTGTGCCGACAAAACATTTGATAAGGCTTGCGTCTTCAATGGTACAGTCAAAGGTGAATACCGGAATACCTTTTGCGTTGGCATCCCGAATCGCCGGCGTTGTGCCGCCCGGGTCGTTGGCGGAAAGCGCGATTGCTTTCACATTCTGGGCGATAAAGTTGGAGATGTGATTCGACGTGGTATTTCCGTCAAGATCGCCGTCCATTACCTTGGCGTCAATGTTCTGACCCGGAGCCGTGTCATTGATACCCTTTTCGATCAGTGTGTAAAACACATGTTCCCGGGATCCCACAATGTAACCGACGGTATCCTTGCCCGACTGTTTGTTTGCGCCGGCAAAAACCGAGGCGGCTGCCATGAGCAGCGCCATACCTAAAAACACCGCTTTTCTTTGAGTTTTCATTCAAACTCCTCCTGCTAAGAAACTATATTTTACGGCATACGCCGTAACAATCAAATCATGGCCCCTCATTACAAGTAAAAAGTAAAAGATAAAATGTAAAAAGTTCCCTGCTCATTGCTAATTACTCACTGCTAACTGTTCATTCTTTTTTCCCTTTTCCTTTCCCTGTTCCTGTTCCTTTTTACCATTTTTTTTCTAAAAGCAAAACTGCTGTCATGGCAGCCTTCTATACCAATTCCCTGCCGATATTCCCCCTGATATCACCCGCCATGGGCCCCAGCGCCGTGGAATTAATCGCGCCCGCCTTGGCGGCAAGCCGGGCTGCCTCCTCAAGATTCATCCCCGCAGCAATGCCCGATACAAAAGCCGCATCAAACGAATCACCCGCGCCGGTAGGATCGACAATGGGATATTTTTTTTCAATGGGATAGACGGGAATATCCATATCAATTTTCCGCGTGATGATTCTGGAACCTTTTTTTCCCAGTTTGACATGAATTATTTCCAGCGCGGGAAAACGATCCAGCAGAAAATACGCGGCATCTTTGAGGCCGGTTCTGCCTTCCGCAAAAAGAACAAGTTCATCGAACCCCGGCAGGAATATCGAGCAGCATTGTATTATCTGCCCCGCGACACTCATTATGTCCCGTCCGCGGAGCAGGCTGGGCCGGATATTCGGATCGAAGGAAATTTTAGCGCCGGCAGCGCTAAAGTAAGAACAGGCATGTTCAATTTGAGTCTTTACCGGTAGGTTTATGGTAAGGGAACAGCCCATCACATGAAAGAAATCAGGAATATCCGCCGTTTCCACAAACGAAATATCAGACGCCGCCGTATTGTCCAGGTGAAAAATAAATTCCCGTTCCCCTGACCCGTCGTAAGAGACAAAAGCGGCGCCGGTAGCGCCCGTATCGGAGACATTTACGCAGGATATATCAACCCCGTCACCGGCCAGGCGTTTAAGCAGCATATCGCCGAATTTATCGTGCCCTACTCCTCCCCATATCTTGGTATGATTCCCCAACTGAGCGGCGGCGGATATAAAAATAGCGGGCGCGCCGGATGGAAAGGGCCCTTTAAAAATATCCGTAGAGTCGAGGGGTTTATCCTTTTCAATCCGCATGATTTCAACCAATAGTTCACCCATTGTATATATCTTTGCCAAATCCCACTCCGTTTCCTTACGAAACATTTCGTTTGCTTATATTTTGCTTTTGTTTCATTCTGCGCGGATTTTCTCGTAACAAGCAACTAAACATTTATTGAGATAATGGTATTATGGTTTTTATAAATTGTCAACAAAATTTTATTCGCAATTGTGTCTTAATATCCCGCACTGTGGGGAAGATTCATAAAAATTTGCCGGTTATCATCTTGTTTTTTTTTATTTGACCTTATATAATTATAAATCTCTATTGTTTATTATACAATACGAAAGTATACAAAACGATATGAAATATTTGCTTTGTATTTAAGCAAAAATCGAAACTGTAACGGAAGGGGTACATGACAAATTATCTTAAAACTATGGTCAAAGATTGGCATCAAGGGAAGGTTTACGGCATCATGTCGGCTTGTACGGCAAGCGCCTTCTGTATCGAAGCGGTAATGCTTGACGCAAAAAAACGCGGTTCCCCCGCCTTAATTGAAGCGACCGCCAATCAGATAAATCAATTCGGCGGCTATACCGGTATGCGGCCAGCCGATTACTATAAATTCGTTATGGACATAGCCGGAAAAACCGGAGTTGCCCCGGATATGATCATACTGGGTGGGGATCATCTTGGCCCGCTTCCTTTTAAAACCGAAGCATCTGTTACGGCTATGCAAAAGGCGGAAGTTTTGGTTCGGGAATATGCCGCTTCCGGTTTCGGCAAAATCCACCTTGATACCAGTATGCGTTTGGGGGATGACGACCCGCAAAAGCCGTTGTCGGACAGTGTCATCGCGGAACGGGCCGCCCGTCTTGCCGCCGCCGCTCTATCCGGTTATGAGGAACTACGGCAGCAAAACAAATCGGCGGAATTTCCGGTTTTTGTTATCGGAAGCGACGTGCCTATCCCCGGCGGCGCTCAGGAGGCCGAAACGGGCTTAAGCGTTACTACGGTAGAGGATTTGGAAAACACTATTACCGCCTTTAGGGAAGTATTTGCAGCAAGAGCTTTGCAGGCGGTATGGGACAATGTTATCGGCGTAGTGATACAGTCCGGCGCCGAATTCGGGGATAGTGAGCTGCTGCCTTATGATCGGGAAAAAAACCGCGGTTTAACCTGTAGTCTAAAAAAACACGGCAATATTATCTTTGAAGGGCATTCTACAGATTATCAAAGTCCCGCCTGTCTTAAAAATATGGTTCAGGACGGTATCTGTATCCTTAAAGTTGGGCCGGGGCTCACATTTTACCAGAGGGAAGCTCTTTTTGCCCTTAGCGCTATTGAAAAAGAGCTTCTTGGCGATGCTGGGGATCTTGCTAACTTTCCCGAAGTGCTGGAAAAAGCTATGCTGGAAAATCCCGCGGAGTGGAGTAAATACTACCACGGTACGGCGGAAGAGCGGCGATTCAAGCGGAAATACAGTTATTCAGGCCGTTCCAGGTATTATTTTCAGTGTCCCCAGGTAAGTAAAGCTATTGATAAATTGATTTTTAATCTTTCGAAGCTGAACATTCCCATAACTCTTTTGTCCCAATATATGCCGCTTGAGGCGCTTAAAGTCAGGGAAGGCCTCATAGAAGCTAAGCCCCGCCCGCTTATTCTTTCGCGGGTCACAGATTTGATAGATGAATATGTCTTTGCCGCCCATTTGCCATGGAGGCACATGCGCTCCGCGCCGGCA
>JAISCO010000366.1 GCA_031265535.1 Spirochaetaceae bacterium
GCGCGGACGAATCACGCGGCGGAGAATCTGAATGTGCTGAGGAAAACTGCGCTATATCTTCTGAAGAAGACGAGTGTTCCGGAAAAACGTTTTGGACTGAGCCGCAAAATGCTCAGGGCTTCACTCAGCGACGATTTTTTGCGCGATGTTTTGTTCGGCAAAGTTAAATGACGTTGCCCTGAACCGGCTGGCCGGTGGGTTGACAGTAATGCTGCTGTATAAGATACTGGAAAATAGTTCTTTGTTTGCGGAGGCTTCCGTGGGATTGGGGATCACGGTGAATATAAAAAAACTACGGGCGGATGTGGAAGCGCCAAGCTATGAAACGGCGGGAGCTTCCGGTATGGACGTACGCGCCTGTATTGACAAGGCTGTGCGTATACCGGCGGGCGCGTCGGCGGCGATTCCAACCGGTCTCGCTTTTGAAATTCCTTCAGGTTATGAAATGCAGGTGCGTCCACGTTCTGGACTTGCGCTAAAACACGGCATTACGCTGCTTAACTCACCCGGAACCATAGACGCCGATTACCGCGGCGAGCTTACTATTATTTTGGCAAATTTAGGTGATAAAGATTTTACGGTTCACCATGGCGACCGCATAGCGCAACTCGTCTTTGCGCCAGTTGTACGCGCGTCTTTGACTGAAGTAACACTGCTTTCAGAAACAGACAGAGGGGCCGGGGGATTTGGTTCTACAGGTATATGAGTGAAAAATCGTTAAAAAGCAGAGTGTCCGGAACAATACTTAGATATTTACTAAAAGAAACATTGTTCGCGTTTCTTGTTTCTTTTTTATTCTTCTTTATAATATTTTTTGTCAATCAACTCTTACTGCTGGCACAGGATATTCTTTCAAAAAGAGTTCCGTTTCAACAAGTTACGCTGCTTATCATGTACTCGATTCCGGGTGTAGTGGCCCTGTCAACACCTTACGCCACGCTGCTTGGCACGCTTATGACCATCGGACGGATGAATACCGACAACGAAATTCTGGTAATGCTTTCGTCAGGGCTGTCATACAAAAATATTTTTATACCTACACTGATTGTCGGCATTTTTGTTTCGCTTGTTTCATTCGGCGTAAATGACATACTGC
The DNA here is from genome assembly GCA_031265535.1 of Spirochaetaceae bacterium. Lineage (GTDB taxonomy): Bacteria > Spirochaetota > Spirochaetia > Treponematales > Breznakiellaceae > JAIRMY01. The sequence continues at coordinate 1,097 of JAISCO010000366.1, forward strand.
TTCCCGCGGGAACCATTGAATTTTCAAAACTGTACAGACGCATTATGGCGTCTACACCGGCGCTTGAACTAGAATCTAATTCTGTTAAACGTTTTAAGGATACTGTTGTAATTACCGGCAATGTATCGGGGCAAAAGATTTCCGATTTGCTGATACTCGATAAAACAAGTGACGGCGAGCGGCGTGTTATTATGGCAAAAAACGCTGAATTTGTTGACGCGGGAAATGAAGGACTGCGTTTAGATATGGAGAATGCTTTTATTCAATCCACAAAAGAAAGCGTTCATAATGATTATGATTACGCGAAAAGTGGACAACTTCGTTACCGTATCGAACAGGATGATTTTATCGTATCCGTATCCACGATAGGGCCGCGGGAGATGAGTTCCCGCGATGTGTTAAGCGAAATAAAAGATAAAGAAAACACTTTAAATTCAACGCTTTTTGACCGTTACAATAGAATGCTCAGCGCTGAACTTACGCTGGAAGCCGCCCTGCGCGAAGGTGTTAACGGCTATTCATGGCCGCAGCGGAATTCATATACACAAAATTTTCTGCGTGAATATCAATTAACCGCGTCTCTTAAATCCGACCGTATTCTTTCGATCTGGCAGCTGGAATTTTACAAGAAATTTTCTATTCCATTCGGCTCGTTCTGTTTTATTTTTCTTGCGGTACCGCTGGGACTTATGGCAAAAAAAAGCGGTCAAACAGTCGGGTTTATTTTGGGAATAATTATATCCGTTGTGTATTGGGCGCTTCTTTTAGGCGGACAAAATATGGGGATACGACTTGGCTACTCGCCATTTTGGACAATGTGGCTGCCCAATATAATTACATTTGTTATAGGCTTTATAATGTGCGTCCAAAGGATCAGAAGATGATAATAGACAGATACATCGTTAAACAATTTATACCCGTATTCATATTTTCATCTATCATGTTTGTTACGCTGCTTTGCCTCATTGATCTGTTCTTAAATCTTGTACATTACCTGAACTATGAAGCGGAGTTTTCGGAAATCATGCGGGCCAGTATTTATTATATCCCCAAAAGTTTTTCGCTGGCGCTTCCTATCGCGCTTCTATTCGCGTCAGCATATACTTTAGGCGATTTATCGGCGCGTAATGAATTAACGTCTATCATAACATCAGGGATTCCGTTTTGGCGCTTATCACTTTCACTCATGGTAATCGGACTTCTAGCCTCAGTATTCGCGTTTTTCTTTGAGGATTATGCCGTTATTCCTACATTCAAGGAAAAAAATATAATTACGCGCAGACTTCGCAATCAAAAACAACCGGAACAAAATTCAGACATTGTTGTCAAAACCAGAGATGGAAATCGTATCTATTCTGTTGATTATTACGATACAGGAAATCAAACGCTTAACGGCGTAAGTATCGTTGAACGTGATGACAACGGCAATTTCATATTACAGATACGCGCCACTACCGCCCGCTGGAATGGCGAGTTTTGGGCCTTTAACAATGCCTACATCTATGAATGGGAAAACCGCCTGCTTAGGGTGCATAATCTCCCGCCGGTTACAGATTACACCGAATCGCCTGATATATTCAGCAGAAACTCCGTTGACGCGGCGGATCTGTCCGCGCATGACGCCGCTTTGTTGGTAAAAGATTTACAGCAAGCGGGACTGCCTTATATAAGCGCGCAGGCGGATTATTATCATCGTTTTTCTTTTTCGGCAGTATCTTTTATTGTTATAATTTTATCTATTTCGACAGGCGGACGTTTCAGAAAAAATATTATGTTGATGAGTCTTTTAACGAGTTTATCGGTGTCGGTAGTATTTTATATCATGGAAATGCTCAGTATGATGATGGCGAAACTCGGTTATATAAAACCTTTAATGGGAGCATGGTTTCCGGTAGCGTTCTTTTCTCTGCTGGGACTAATGCTGGTTGTACACGCCAAAACATAAGGAATATGAATGTTTACTATTAGGCATGAAGATACAGAGACACGGGCGCGGACAGGAACGCTGGAGCTTCCGCATGGAAACGTGTCTACGCCTGTATTTATGCCTGTCGGAACTAACGCGGCTGTAAAAGCCCTGACAAATGATGATCTTTATGAAATAGGATTAGAAATAATTTTATCAAATGCATATCATTTGTATCTGCGCCCCGGAATGGATGTAATAAAAACAACAGGCGGACTGCATGATTTTTCCGGCTGGCGGCGCAATTATCTAACCGATTCGGGCGGATTTCAGATATTTTCTTTGTCGTCACTGCGTAAAATAAGCGAAGCCGGTGTCAAATTCCGCTCACACATAGACGGCAGCGAACATCTTTTATCTCCGGAAAAAGTTGTAGATATACAAACAATATTAAACAGTGATATACAGATGCAGCTTGACGTATGCACAAGCTACGGAACATCCTATAAAAAGGCTTTAGAGGCGCTTTACACAAATAATAAGTGGCTTTCACGCGCTAAACAGAGGTGGAGCGAAAAACAATCAGAAGGGTATTCGGGGCAATTCTTTTCGATAGTACAGGGAAATTTTTATAAAGACCTGCGTGAAAGAAGTGCCCAGGCAGTCATAGATGCGGACACACCCGGGATCGCTATAGGCGGACTTTCTGTTGGCGAGCCCCCTGAACTATTTAACGAGTATCTATCGTTTACAAGCGCGCTGCTTCCTTACGATAAACCGCGTTATGTTATGGGCATAGGCACGCCGGATTATATTCTTTCAGCGATAGAAAACGGTATTGACATGTTTGATTGTGTTCTGCCAACCAGACTTGCCCGCAACGGACAGGCATTGACACACCGCGGGCCGCTGGCGCTCAAAAAACAAAATTACGCTTTTGATATATGCGCGATAGATGATGAATGTGACTGCAAAGTCTGCAAGAATTATAGCAGAGCATATATGCGCCATCTTTTTAAATCACAGGAAATACTTTTTTCCATGCTGGTAAGCTATCATAATCTATATTTTTTACACAGTTTGATAAAAAACGCGCGGCTTGCCATAGAAGCCGGATATTTTACAAAATACAAACAAACATTCTTAAAAAATTATTATGGGGATTAAATTATGGGGATTAAGATGAAATTAAACGCCGTCTATTTTGCCGTATTTTTATTTTTTGCCGGAGCGTTTTTTGCGGCCGCCGCGCCGGAAGGTACCGCGTCAGAAAATGACGCGTCAGAAAATGACGCGGCGGCGGCGGAAGCCGCGGCTTCTGCCGTTGAAGAAGAGAGGCTGCGTGAAACAATAAAATACGGTACCGATAATGAAATATCGGATTTAATAAAAAAATTACGCGGCGATAAAATTTATTATTTGGACGATGATCTTTTGCAGCTTGCGAAAAAAACACGAAATCAAAATATAATAATTGGTATTTTTTCTTTCTTTAGCGAACGCGGACAAATTGGACTGGAAGAGCCCGCTTTGGCAATCCTTAACGGCCGTGAAAATGAAACGCCGCAAAAAATAAGCGCCGCGCTTGATTATCTTGGATCTGTAAAAGAAAAAAACGCGCTTCCGGTTATAACAGAAATTATTTCTTCTGACGATGTACAGTTTGACAGTATGGCAATTAGAGTATTGGGAAAAATAATTTACAAAGAGCCGGACGCGGCATCTAATGCCGCGGCAGCCGATAAAGCGTCCGGCGGGGCAGATTCAGGCGGTATGGCGGAGATTACGGAAATATTGATAGATTATTACAACAACCGCAGTCCTAACGATGATACCCGTCAGTCTATAATTTCCGCCGCAGGCAGCGCCGGCGGCGAAGCGGCGGCGCCTTTCCTGCTGGAAATAATAAATAATGATGAACTTAGCGCGCCTATACGAATGTCCGCCTTGGATGGCGCGGCTAAATTAGGGTCATCAGATCTTATTGATTCGGTACTTGCCGCTTCATCTTCCGGCGACCCAAACATACGTTTCGCGGCGGTCGAAGCGCTGGGTTCTTTTAGCGGCGAAGCGGTTGACACGGCTATTCTTGAAAGTTTTCGGGATACCTACTTTAAGACGCGGCTCGCGGCGATACGTTCCGCAAAAAAACGGCGGATAAAAGAAGCAATTCCATACCTGCGTTACCGCGCCGAAAAAGACGAGGCGTCCGCAATTAAGGAAGCCGCTGTTTTGGCGCTTGGCGATTTTCATGACACGGACGCGGACAGCGCGATTTTTATTATATTCAGCGATACAAAAAACAGCGATTCTCTGCGCTCTTTATGCGCCGAGGCGTTGATAAAAAACAATGCCGGTAAATATGCCGAAAACATTATCACAAAACTTGACGAGGCAAAAGTAAAAAAACAAACGGCGCTGTATAAGGGTCTGCTAAAGGCGCTCAGTTTCGCTAAAACAGACAAAGTTGAAAATCTTACGGCGCGTCTTTTCGCGTCAACAGATGTCGCCGAAAAATTTTACGCGCTGGACATGACCGCAAACAACCGTTTTACCGCTTTCAAAAGTGAAGTTGAAAAACTTACTCAGGAAAAAAACCTAAGCCTTTCCCGCCGCGCGAAAACTACACTAGAAAAACTTAGCTGATTGGGTTTAATATAACAGTGAGAATGGAGGAACGCATGAAAAAATATATTGTATTGTTTGTCTGCGCGGCGCTGCTTTTTGCCGCGTGCCTCAGTTTTAAGAGCCTTAACGTATACGAGCCGGGGCACTGGGAGGGCAGCGGCGAAGGGTATAACGGAACTATCCGCATTGCTGTAGATACCGATTCCACTTCTATAATTGACATCACTGTTTTGGACCAAAACGATGACGAGATGATAGGCGGCGAAGCTATCAAGGAACTAAAAGAATTTATTTTGGAAACAGATTCTACGGATATAGACGCGATAAGCGGGGCTACACAGACAAGCGAGGGCTTTATTAACGCTGTGGACGATGCGTTATCGAAAGCGAAAATCAAAAATTAATCACGATAGATGAAGCATATCATGCGTCCAATCGCTGACTCGGCGCAAAAGTTTGCGGCGCAAAAATTTGCGGCAAAAGTTTGTGGCGATCTAATATGCCATATTCACAAATGAACAATGCTGACGGATCATGCGTAATATAAATTATACATTATTAATTTGTTTTGCCGCAGTGTTATCAAGTGCAATAACACTTGATATAAGCCCCGACACACCGCGTGGACAAGAAGCGCCGCGTATTGGCGCGCCATGTATTGGCGCGCCATGTATTGGCGTTGTTAAATTTCCTGTCGCTTCGCTTGAGCCTGTAGATGCGCAAAACGCGGAACGCATAAGGCTTATCACGTCAAGAAATATCAGCCTTTCAAAAAAACTATCAGTAATTCCGATTGATGTTTTGGATAAATTCATAGCGGAACATGAAATATCCATACGCAATTTGTACAGCGCTGAAGAAATCGAAAAGATACCAGTAGATTTTGTGCGGTATCTTATAACAGGTTTTATCAGCGTTGAAGGAAAAAGCTATCGTGCTAATATAAACTTGTTGGATATTAAAAAAATAGAATTCATATTCAGTGAAGAAATACTAATTGATAATAAAAATGAGGATGCGTTTTGGAACAGCATGAAAAATCTTACCGATATACTTCTTGAAAGAATGGACAATACTATTTTTGTTCAGCCGCCTGAATTTGAAAAACAATACCGCATAGGGGATACCGGTCCGGCCGGCGGCCTCATATTTTATGTTAAAAGCGCGTATGGGGACGGCTGGCGTTACCTGGAAGCCGCGCCGCCTGAAACAGAGTTTCAGGCGCCCTGGGGATTGGAGTTTGAGGACACTATTCTTCCCGGCCTTTTCAGTACAAGCGGAAGTATAGGCGCGGGCCGTGCCAATACAGAAAATTTTATCGCAAACTCATATATATTTTCTGAAGACGAAAGAACTCCGCGCCTTGCGGCTTCGGGGTGCCGGGCTCTCAACTTTGGCGGCTATACCGATTGGTTTTTGCCGTCAAAAGATGAATTGATGCTTATGTACTCAAATCTCGCGTCCCGCGGGCTCGGCGGCTTTAGCAGAGACACATACTGGTCATCAACTGAAAGCTCTTATGAGTACGCTTGCTTTCAAAGTTTTCGTGAAGGCAAACAATTTTTTAACGGATACAAAATTATGCCTCTTATGGTAAGGGCCGTCAGGGCGTTTTGATATTACCGCCTATCCATTCATAAATAACATCAAGTCTTTTTTGTATCGCCGAAGGTATATCAACCTGTTTATCCGCAAAATTCGCCGCGGTTACACAGCTTAGTCCGTATATCAAAACACCTTCATTAAGTGATTCAATATAAAGTTGTATCATTAGGTTTCCGGTTTTAATCACAGGTATAAATAAATAATTAATACTTTTGAAATTCGTAAGCGAATACCTTATGCCGCTGCCATAAGTTTTTATTTCCGCCCGGTAATAGCAATTTCCAAAATTTACATCTTTAACCATTATAAAAATAGTTTCATCGGATGGAAGCGAGACGGCAGGCGGCGGATCATTTTGTTTTTTTAAGTTATTCTCACCTGCTACCCTTGAAGCATCCTCAAATAAAGCCGTTCGCCTGCCACGAGTGCTGGAAAAGTATTCTTTGCCCTGCAAAGTGCGTATCTTGCAAAGCGCGTTGTAAATATCAAGTTTTGTTACAGGCTTATTATTTTTCAACAACAAAAGATTTTCAATTATATTCACCGGCGCGCCATTAAACCGGCTCCAGTCTATGCTTATACCGCCGGCAGGTTTAATTGTAAGCGCCGCCGCCATCTCTGTGGAGGACGCGGCCTTAATTGAATGTGAATACGCGCCGTTACGCGCTTTTTGTAAGATAGTTTCGCTAGTATCCGGAAACAATTCTTCTATTGTCCGATCTTCGGCGAATATGAAGCTTGATAAAAATAATATACACATAACGCAAAAATTTTTTTTCAATTATTTATTCCTTTATTACCCCCCCCCCCCCCTATCTTTTAATACGCGCCCTTGTGTCCCAAAACAACCCATATCGTTCTGTAGAGTATCCACATATCCAGCCATATAGACCAGTTTTGCAAATAGTAGGTGTCGAATGAAACCCTGTCTTTATAATTAGTGTCAGAACGGCCTGAAACCTGCCAAAGACCTGTAATACCCGGCTTTACCGAAAAAATACGCTGAAAATCGTCTTCGTACTTTTTTATTTCATCATCAACAATTGGGCGCGGACCTACAAGACTCATATCGCCTTTCAGCACATTTATAAGCTGCGGAAATTCGTCAAGGCTTGTTTTTCGCAAAAAAGCGCCAAGTTTTGTAACACGCGGATCATTTTTTAACTTACGCGACGCTTCCCATTCAATCCGCGCCCCCTCATCACTCTCCAGCAGTTTTTTAAGCCGGTCATCAGCGTCTTTCATCATTGTTCTGAATTTATAGGTTTTGAAATGCCTGCCATTCTGCCCCACGCGGGTCTGGGCGTAAATAGCTTTACCGGGGGAGCTAATACATATCGCGAGCGCGATCAGCAGCATGAACGGCAGAATCACAATTCCGCCGAAAATAACAATAATAAGGTCTAAACCCCGTTTTATCGCGAGATTCCAGCGCATTTTTAGACGCTGTATTGTGGCAAGTCCAAGTATGCCGTCAAAATCACGCGCCGACATCCAGACGCTTGTCATTCCAAAAAAATCCGGTATCATCACATTGTAACGAAACGCCGAAACAGAATAATTCAAAAGGCGCACCAATTCTTTTCGTTTAAGATTATTCATGGCAACGATAGCGACTTTGATCCTAAAGCGTTTTACGATTTGCGGGCCAAGAGACGTGTCATGAATAATCGGGACGCCGCGATAACTTACACCCGTTCTTTCGTCATCGTCAAGTATCAAAACCGGTACATAAGCAAGGGACCGCTTGTTAAGCAGCTTGTCTATAATAAGCCGGCCTGTAGAACCGCCGCCATATATCACGGCAGGGATACCGCCCAATTTTGTTTTGCTTAAAATCGCGCGCATCAGCGAGCGGCAGAGCAGTATTATCAATGTTGAAAATAAAAACCCCAGGAAAAACGCGGCGGAAATTATATCAAGCGCCTTATTATTCACATAGCGCGAAAGTATGACGCTGCCGTGCGACATAAGGCTGGCAATAAAAATGCGGCGCAGTTCTTCCGCCGGAGCAAGCGACACCCCCGGATACAGACTCGAAACATAAAAAACAAGAATAAACAGCGGCAGATACGGCCAATAGGTAATAAAAGAACGAAAGTTTATCGCGACAGGGTCGTACAAATTCACGAAAAAGAACCCCGCCCCAAATGAAAGCATCACCCCCGCAAGGTCCGCGATGATCATGGCGATAGTTGTGAACGTTGAACTTGTACGCGCAAAACTTTCTTTGTACCACCTCTCAAAATCATCCAGCGTCATGCCTATAGTATCCGCCATCCGCCTGTTTTTTGCAATCCTTACTTCCCTCTTACCAGTAATTATACTTTTAGCGCCATATAGTGATTCTATTTGCAAAAAACTAACCCTATATAAGAGGTTGGGATACTTTTTCACATTTGGGCGCATTTTTTGCTTTGCAAAAAAACACTATCCCCTGTCCACTGTTAATGAGTGGGGGGTCGCGGAATAGACCGGAATGGAGCGCAGCGGAATGAGGACTATGGAGCGGGGGGGAGCAGTGTCGAAAAAGTTCATCATATTATCTCAAAATTTTAACGGTTTGGGATTGATGCGCTTCCCCTTTTTATTTGAAACCGGCTCAACTGCTAATTGCT
>JAISCO010000107.1 GCA_031265535.1 Spirochaetaceae bacterium
TCTCTAAGCCATTGTTCAAGGAACAGGCATTTATCCAATTCACCTTCGCCGCCCGATACAGGCGAAACCGCGGGATATTTTGTCAATCCTGTTTGCAGTTCAACGGCTATGTCCTCGCAGCCATCAATAAACTCAAAAATCTTTTGCTCCATTTGATACACCCCGCTAGTTTTGTGTTACGCGTTACGCGCCGCCGCCTACAGCTTAAGTTCTAGCGTTTGCCGCGTGTTCCAACGCTTTTTCAACAGCGCGGGCAAACTGGTCGCCGCAGGAAGTAGGCTTGCTGCCGCACTCAATCCCTTTAAGATTCTTTACCACATCCACTGCCGGCATCCCTTCGCATAGTTTTGAAATTGCCTTTAGGTTGCCGTTACAGCCGCCTTCAAACTGGATTGAATTGACTTTGCCATCATTTATGTCAAAAAAAATTCTGGAAGCGCAAGTCCCCGAAGTTTTATACTCAAACATATAATTTTCCTTAATCCTTAATTTGGAATCATGAATTTAAGCCCCCCCAAACTTAATTGTTGGAAGAGCCGCCTGCCTATTCCCAAATTTGACAGGTATATAAAATATACTAAAATAGGCTTGCCCGTTCAAGGCACAAATGAAGAATTAAGGATGAGGGATGAGGTAAAAAGTAAAAGGGAAGAAGTAAAAGGTAAAAGGTAAAAAGTTACTTCTTACTTCTTACTTATAATGGGTTGCGGGAAACTTTGTTTATGCCGCTCAGTTCTTTTTTTATGCGGATAAAGCTTTCAAAGCGGTCTTTGTGGATTGCGCCGGATTTTAGGGCTTCCTGTATCTTGCAGCCTGTTTCAGTTTGGTGGGTACAGGAAAGTCCAAACGCGCATTTACCGGTATGCGGCGCAAAATCGCGCATTATGTTTTGAAGATCACCGGGCGCTATACCTTCCGGCACAAAGCGGCGAATGCCCGGTGTGTCGATGATAGTGAATTTTTCTATGTCATTTTCAAACAGAACAGACATCACTGTGGTATGATTGCCGCGGTCATATTTTTGATTTAATATCCCTGTTTTTTGCTTGGCGGCGGGCAGCAGCGCGTTTATCAGACTAGTCTTGCCGCACCCGCTATGCCCGACAAGCGCGGCGCTTTTCATTTTTAATTTTGATTTTAACTCATCCAAGCCTTCGCCTGTTTTTACGGAAATACGCATAAGCTCATATCCCAGCCGCTCAAAATCTGATAAACGTGTTTCAATAGCAAAACGTGTTTCATCATTGATTGTTGAAAATAAATCAATTTTATTGCAAATAATGATTGCGGGGATATTCGCCGCGTCCGCTTGCAGCAGCAAGCGGTCTACGAATCGCGGACGGAATGGCGGCGAGGCAGGCGTTATGAAACAAAAAACAGCGTCAACATTTGCCGCGAGCAGCTGCGGCGCGTTTCCTTTTACATTAAAGCGTGTAAATAAATTACGTCTTGCTATAAGGTTCCTTATCAGTCCGGCGCTGTCAAATTCTACAAAGTCGCCCGGCGCCAGCGGGTTATAAAAAATTTTATCATTTTTTAGAATTTTACCTTTTATCCTGCACTCATAAATTACTGACGATTCTGTTTTTACTATAAAAACATTACGAGACCCCGACACAATACGTCCGGTCATTCATAGTCCCAATCATGCGGTTTAAAAAGTTCAAGATTAAATTGACCGGCGCGTAAGGCCCACTGTTCACCGGCGTCTTCGTTACCTGTAACAAGCAGCAGATTCTTGCCGTGCCCGCGCACTTGTGTTCTATCTTTTTCCGCAAGTACATTTTCGATTCTGTCACAAACGCCGCTAATTGAATCGAAAACCGCAATGTCGGGCCGCGCGCTTTCTTTGAATTCGTCCAGCAAAAATAAGAAATGCGTACAGGCGAGTACAAGCGCGTCCGCTCCGCTTTCACGCGCCATGCCGGTATATTTTTTTGCCATAGCGATTCTTTCCGCTTTGTCAGAATAGTCAAAGCGCAACTCAATAAAATTGACTAATTCGCTTGCCGCAATACATGTTATTGTACAATCGGGCGCGGCGCTTTCCGCAATATGCTGTATATAGTTATCTTGGGTCGTCCGCTTTGTTCCAAGCACCGCTATATGCTTTTTCCTGCTAAAAAGCAGCGCCGGTTTTACTGCGGGAACAGTACCAACAAAATCAGTGTCCGGGAAATTTTGACGCAGTTCCGCAAGCGCCGATACTGACGCGGCGTTGCAGGCAAGCGTTATTAAAACCGGTGAAAATTTTTTTTTTATACGCGCCGTTAATTTAACCAAAATTGAAACAAGTTCATCTTTTGTTTTTTCCCCATAAGGGAAATTTTTTTTGTCGGCTATATACAAAAGAAGCGGGCGCGGATTCAAAGCGGCATAAGCTCTTAAATACGGCAGTCCGCCCGCGCCTGAATCTAAAAATACGATGCAGTTACGAGTGCCTTTATCCGTCAATTTTTACCTCGGCGCGGAAAGCGGTCTGATTATCCGCCGGCTTACGTCCTTCCAGCGCGATAATCAGCGGCGATACCGGAATTGAATATATCCCGACTGTTTCGCCCAATAAAACTTCGCTTACATAATTTATATCTATCCGTAACTTGGCAATGTTTTTTAGAAAATCTTTTGGGAGCGCGTCCTGTACCCATTGTATGTACCGGGCGTTGTTTACATGGCCGTTAAAATCAATATCGGAATATACGGCTGTACGCTCCATTGTTTTAACAAAGTCATTACGCTTTTCGAGAGAGCGGGCACCGCCTTCCAAAAAAACACGCCCCTCATTTAACGGCATGGGTTCGCTAAGAGATGACGGACGCATCGGATGCCTCCGTTCAATATTCCAAATAAACCAAGCGCTGCTCGCCCGCGCAAGTATTCCGCCGTCTTTGTCCAAAACATCGTAATTCCGCATATAAAACAAGCGGTCAAAACCCTGCGGCCATGTCTTAATAGTCAGCGTCTCGGCGAATCTGGGACGGCGCTCAATTAAAAGTGAAGTCCGCGAAAGCACCCAGCCCCACCCGTTCTTTAGCATCACGTCTAAACCAACGCCTAAATCTTCACCATGCTCTGTTGTAAGACTCTGAAAAAAATCGTACAAAACCGAAGGTTTTATGTTACGGTCTGTATCAACATCTCCGATCGTTACTACATATTTTTTTTCAAGAATATCCATAGCTTGCCCACAAAATTGCTTACAACCAAATAGCCCAGGGCGCATTACCGGCGAGCCATAGATCCGTTAGTTCATTTTTATCGCGCAGGGTATCCATAGACTTCCAAAAGCCATAGTGCTTGTATGCGTTAAGCTGTCCTTCTTTCACAAGGTTTTCCAGCGGATCCCTCTCAAGAATCGTGCTGTCGTCTTTCAAATAATCAAAAATGGCGCTTTCCATTACAAAAAAGCCGCCGTTTATCCATGCCCCATCGCCTTGAGGCTTTTCTTCAAAACTGTTTATCGTACTGTCCGCGGCTATCACCAGGTTGCCAAAACGTCCCGCGCGCTGAACCGCCGTCAAAGTAGCGGTTTTGCCGGATTTTTCATGCTGCCGTATAAGAGCGGGTATCGGCACATCGCTTACGCCGTCTCCATAAGTCAGAAGAAAGCGCTCGCTTCCAAGATATTCACGCGCCCGCAAAAGCCTGCCGCCGGTCATTGTATCCGCGCCGGTATAAAGCATAGTAACCTTCCACGGCTCTGTCCGCGTTTTATGCAGTTCCACCACATTGTTCAACATATCAATCGTTATATCCGAGTAGCGCGTATAATAATTTATAAAGAAATCTTTGATGACATGGGATTTATAGCCGGTCAACACAACGAAATCGTCAAAGCCCCAGTGGGCGTACATCTTCATTATGTGCCAAAGTATGGGACGCCCCCCTATTTCAACCATAGGTTTGGGGCGAATATCCGTTTCTTCCGACAGGCGGGTTCCCAATCCACCCGCCAATATAACAACTCTCACTAAACTATGCTCCAGCCGCTTTTACCACTGCCCCTTCGGCGCTCTTTTTTGCGCCGCCGCGCTGTTCCTTTTTAATATACCTTTCCCAGAAAACCGCGAATCCACAGGCTATAAATATCGTAGAGTACACGCCCGATACCATGCCGACAAGCAGCGCGAGGGCAAAATCTTTCATCGAACCCGATGTAAATATATACAACGACATAACGGCAAGCATTGTCGTAACCGTGGTTATTATGGTACGGCTTAGGGTTTCCGTGATCGCGCGGTTCAGCGATTTTATAAAACTGTCTTCCGGGTACAGGCGGCGCGATTCACGTATGCGGTCGAAAATAACTATCGTGTCGTTTATTGAATAACCCAAAATAGTCAATATCGCGGCTATCGTCGTTGTGTTGAATTCCATCCGCGTCCATGTAATAAAGGCCACCATTATCAACGCGTCGTGCATAATGGCGAGTACGGCGCCCACCGCGAACTGCGGCCTAAATCGTATAGTGGCGTATATCAGGATTAGAATAAGCGTAAGAGCCATCAGTATCCCGACTTGGTCAGCCAACTGTTTGGAAAAACGTGAACCGATAGAGTCCGAGCGGTTTACAACAACTTCGCCCTCTCCAAAAGCGGCTTCAAGCGCGCCGACTATCGCATCGGGGCTGACACCGGCATTAGAGATGTTAGGATCGGTCTCTTCCCGCTCGTCTATCCGTATTAAAAAATGGCGTTCAGACGGATTCCCCAGCACCTGTACCGAAACATCGCCAAAAGACGAAAGACTTTCGCGCACATCTGAAAGCTCAACCGGCGATTCGTCAGGTTTAAGGTAATGCACGATATACGGCTGGGTGTTTATCTGCGGATTTCCGTACGCGTTTTGCAAAAACCATGCCGTTTCCACATTACCGGGAGCCATGACTTCAACGTTTACGCCGTTAACGGAGCTACCGAGCGCCGCCGCAAGGCTATTCAGCGTCGGGTAATCCGCAAAATTAAAACTATAGGTCGCGCCGTTTGTGCCGGAGCCTGAAATTACAAGTTCCATGCCTACGCGGGTAAAAGAAACCGTAGCGTTGTTATCACCGTTATAAATAACCCTAAAAGCGGTAGGCGCAAGCTGTACCTCTTGTATGAGTCCGGCTTTGAAATCAATGCCTAAGTTAAAACCGCCTTTTAACATAAAAACAACAATACCTGATATTATAAGCAGGAGAGAAAGAATCGTCGCCGGCAGGAAAAATTTTGAAAATGGTATTATACGTTTCATTACTTTATCCTCCAGCTTATTGAAACTTTCTTACTGCCCAGAATATCGGTGCCAAAATCAAAGAGCAAACGCGATACAAACAGAGCGGTGAACACGGACGAGAATACGCCTATCGCGAGGCTTACGGCAAAACCCTGAATTGGGCCGGAGCCTAACTGCGACAAAAACAGCGCCGCGATGAATGTAGTGATATTCGCGTCCATTATTGCCCAAAACGCCTTGCTAAAACCCGCCTCTACCGCCGCTTTTCGTGTCTTTTTTAACAACAGTTCTTCTTTTATACGCTCAAATATGATAACATTCGCGTCAACCGCCATACCAATAGTAAGAATAAAACCGGCAATACTCGGCAGCGTCAGCGTAAAATTAAACGCGGAAAGTATGCTGAACATGATGAATATGTTAAAGATTTGAGCGACAACGGCATTAACGCCGGACGCCTTATAAAAGAGCAGCATAAAAAGCATGACCGCGCCAAGACCGCCTAAAAGAGCGTACAAACCGCGGTATATCGTATCTTCACCCATAGAAGCGCCTATTGTTTGCTGATTCGCCACTTCAAGTTCGACAGGCAGCGCCGCGGACCGCAGAATCATCGCAAGGTTATTCGATTCGTCCGCGCTAAAACCGGTAAGCCTGCCCGAATCTCTAATCGCGCTCTGAATTGTGGCTTGAGAGCGTACTCTGTCGTCAAGAACCGTCGCAAGCGGCCTGCCTATGTTCGCCGATGTCAGATTATAGAATATGTCGGCACCCTCAGGATCAAGTTGAAAGTTGACTTCAGGACGGCCGTCCAAGCTGTCGCGGTCGGCGCGGGCATCCTTAATATGGTTGCCGTCAAGGGCAATCTCTTTTTTGATTACGGTATAGCCGGTAAATTCATCAATCCCGTACCTGTCTTTTATATAAACGCCCCGAATAACGCAATCGTCAGGAATTATCGAAGGATCGATAAGATTTCCCTGTCCGTCAAAAGTTGTACCCGGGTAGCTCTGGTAATAACTGTTAAAAGCGTCCAGAGCCTCGGTATCAACCAGTTGAAAGGTAAGACTGCCCTTGCCCATGACTATATCATTGATGCGCTCCGGGTCGGCTGTACCGGGTATCTCGACATATATCTGGTCTTCACCCTGCCGCCGTATCACAGGTTCGGTAAGCCCGAAACGGTCGATACGGTTGTTAAGCACTTCGAGCGCCTGAGCGATAGCGTTGTTGCTATCTTCCTTGTTAAGAGGGCGTCCCAAGCGTTCCTCATAAGCGTTTAGATTCGCCTGCAAGACTATGGACAAACCGCCGGAAAGATCCAAACCAAGTTGAACCGCGTTTTTTTGCAGATTTTTTAACGCAAAAACGGAATTCCTGTAGTGATCTTCAATAACGCCTTGAGCTTCATTCCTGTCCGCAAAAACACCAAGTGTCGCCGCGGCGTCCCATTTTTCAGGGGACGGCGCTTTTTCCGCTTTACTTATCTTTTTTGCTTCCTTGACAAGAAATTCTAAACCGTCCGGCACGCCGCCGCCGGCACGCCCGGACGCTATAATACGGTCAAGATCATCAGCCGCTTTCCGCGAGGCATAATTTTTTATCTGTTCCCGCGAACCAAGCGCGATAATTTTATCCTGCGCCGGAATCATAAAATACCAGCGCACAGTCGGCGCTAAAAAAACGGCGCATATCGCGATTGTCAACAAGATTATTATAAATCTATACCGTTTGCTCATGATTAAGTCTCGCCTGTTTCAGGCTTTTTATCCTCATTTTGCGCTTCTATTTTTTCTTCTTTCGCCACACTCGTAACAGAAGCTACGGCGTTGCGGTTTACCTCAACTTTAACGTTATCATCTATCTTTATCAGCAGCGAACTGTCTTTTACGCTTGCGATTGTGCCGTGTATGCCCCCGATAGTAACGATTTTATCGCCTTTTTTTAGCTCGCTGAGCATTCTTTGTGTTTCTTTTTGTTTTTTATTCTGAGGGCGTATTATCAGAAAATAAAAAATAGCGATTATTAAAATAAACGGCGCAAAGGATACTAGCTGATCCATCCCGCTTGCCGGCGCTCCACCCGCGCCCTGAGGTGCCCCCAACAACAGGGGTAATGTAAATAGATTCATGATTGACTTCCTTAAAAATTAGACTGTTCACAATTTATCACGAAGCCCCGCAATAATACAATACCCCAGCACAAGTAAAAAGTAAAACCTCAAGTAAAAGGGGAGAACAATTAAAAATGAGCAATGAACAATGAAGGAAAAAGGAAAAGGTAAAAAGGAGGAATGATGAAGAGTGATTTTTTACTTTCTCCCTTTTACTTGTGAAAGAGGGAAACCCGCTACGTACAGGCGGCGAGGCTTTGGCGGTGTTTTACCATTTTTGCGGCGTGAATTTCGGCGGCATATCCGCCACCGCTACCGCTTTGCCGGACGGAACCATCACATAAAGCCCCTTCTTTTGGGCATATTCGCGGACATTATCGGGAACTATCGCTCCGGCAACGGCCCCTACTATTGTTCTCCTGTCGTTGTGCCTGTCCATATAGAACCTTATCTTTTTTATCCTCTCCAGATGTTCGTCAACATCTTCCGTTGTCAAATCTGTTTCAATTTCCGCGGACATGACATCCTCGTCGTTTTCCATAAACATATTCACTTCCGCTATTATCCGTCCGTCTACCAAAAACTTTACGTTAGGGGCGCCTTTTGTAAACGTATAGTCAAGTTCGTTAAACTTTTCCCACATCTTGGCGTTGAACATATATTCCGTCGATTTACCCAGGGAACGGCTTACCCCGCCTATGTTTTTTGACAATTTTTTGATTGGCCTTTCCGTCTTTTTGTACCGCTCGTCGGCCTCCGCGCTCGCCGCTTTGATTTGGGCGTCGGACTCGGCGAATCTTTTGTCGGCCTCCGCGCTCGTCGCTTTGATTTGGGCGGCAGACTCCGCGAACAGCCTCTCCAGTTCTTTGATTCGCTCGGCGGACTCAGCGAATCTTTTGTCGGCCTCCGCGCTCGCCGCTTTGATTTGGGCATCGGACTCCGCGAATCTTTTGTCGGCCTCCGCGCTCATGGTTTTGATTTGCTTGTCAGTTTCCATGAGAGCCGCCCAAACCTTCTCGAAACTCAGGCTCTTACCCCACTCGGCGGCCTCCGCCGCTGTCATTTCCGGCATGATGATCCCTCCTGCTTGGAATGTATGATAAGTGTAACGCGGCGGTAACGAAAAGGCAAGGGAGAGGTAAGAAGGAAGAGGTAAGAAGGAAGAGGTAAGTTAACAATTAGTAGTGAGGAATTAGCAATGAGCAATGAAGGAAAAAGTAACAGGTAACAGGGGAGCAATGGAGGAACAAAGGAACTTTTTACCTCTTATCTTTTATTTTTTCCTTTTTATAGTAACTTTTTACCTCTTATTTTTTACTTTTTCCTTCAAAGTAGGAAGCTGCGTTTGCGAATGAAATATCTTTTACCATACCGCTAAGCAGTTCCCAGTCGTACGGAATCTCGCCGCTGTCCGCCCAGCCGCCCACGATATTACAAAGAATACGGCGAAAGTATTCGTGACGCGGATACGATAGAAAACTGCGCGAGTCGGTAAGCATCCCCACAAAACGGGACAGAACACCGACACTGGATAGAATTTTTATTTGCTGCTCCATGCCGTCCCTGTTGTCAAGGAACCACCACGCCGAGCCAAGCTGCATCTTTCCCGGCAGTTCCGATGACTGGAAAGAACCCATGATCGTAGCAAGCGGGTAATAATCTTTTGGATTTAGACTGTACAGAATGGTTTTAGGAAGACTGCCTAGTGAATGCATCGCGTTCAACAAACGGGCAAGTTTAGCGGCAGCCGGATGATCATGAATCACGTCAAAGCCGGTATTCGGGCCCAAGCGCGCCAACGCCGCGCTGTTGATTGAACGCAGGGCGCTCATGTGAAGCTGCATTGCCCAGTCATATTTTTTGTACTCGCCGGCCAAAAAGCAAAGCATAAAAGTCTTGTAAAATTCCATCTCGCGCGGTTCCGCCGCCCCGCCGGACATCACCTTATCGAAAACAGCGCCGGACTCCTTCTCCCAAACGGCGTCCGGGACATCCTTACCGCCATTCAAAGCCGCCTCGAACGGCACATACTCAAGATCGTGGTCGCTTGCGCGGCAGCCGTGTTTGTTAAAATATTCCACCCGTGTGGACAACGCGGCAAGCATATCGCCGAATGAAGCTATCGTTTTGCCCGCGGCCTTGCCCAACGCGGCTATATATCCCGCAAAACCCGCCTTGCCGATGTCCAGCGCCATGTCCGGCCTGAATGAAGGCAGCACCTTGGTTTTTGTCTTGGCTTCCAGCGCGATTTTTTCATGATATTCAAGACTGTCAACCGGGTCGTCCGTAGTCCCCACCGCGTACACGTTAAATTTATCGAATATGCCGTAAACAGAAAGATTTGCGTCATTTTGCAGCTTTTCGTTGGCCGCGTTCCAAATCGCTTCGGCGCTCTTAGCATCAAGCGGCGTGTCTATGCCAAAGTAACGCTGTAACTCCAGATGAGACCAATGGTAGAGAGGGTTCCCCAGCAGATGCGGCGCGGTCTTCGCCCATGCAAGAAATTTTTCGTACGGGCCGGCATCCCCAGTAATAAAACGCTCGTCAACGCCGTTTGCCCGCATAGCCCGCCATTTATAGTGGTCCCCCGCGAGCCAAATTGCCGCAAGATTATCATAGCGGCAATTTTCGGCTATTTCCTTAGGCGAAAGATGGCAATGATAATCAAATATAGGCTGCCCCGCCGCCGCCTCGTGGTACAACTTTTTCGCCATATCCGTAGTCAGTAAAAAATCTTTATCCATGAATTTTTTCATACAACCCGTCCTCCAAAAAGCCTGACAGCGGCAGCAAGTTTGACATTACGAAAATTCTTTTCAAAAATTCGGGCGCATTTCCAACGCTTAGCGCCGCTTCGCTAAGCGTTGGAAACCGGGCTTTGCGGGGCTCCGCGCTCTCGCGCTACGGACACGGCTCCGCCGCGTCTGCCTGCCCCATGCGGGGCGGCACCCCTACAATCCCTTCCGCGGCTCAACACTTTGTGTTCCGCTCCTCATTTTTTGTGATGCTAAATTATTGTAGCAGCAATCACATACCGTAACAAGGAGATAAAATAAAGGAAAAAGTAAAAAGGAAGAAGAAGGAAGAAGGAAGAAGGAAGAAGGAAGAAGGAAGAAGGAAGAAGGAAGAAGGAAGAAGGAAGAAGGAAGAAGGAAGAAGGAGCTTGTTCCAAAACTGATTGACTATGCGCTAAAGCGCATAGTGCGCAAACTTTGTTTGCGATGGAACAAGCTCTTGGAAAAACCGGTCAAATCGGACTAAAGTCCGTCCCGGTTTTTCAACTAAATTCAAGGAAGGAGATATGAGCCTCCCCGCTGCAAGCGCTCAAACAAGTTTGCGGACGCCAAATGGCGCGGTATCTTGTAAGCGTTGGGCTCAACTTCGTTGAGCTTGGGAAGAAAGCGCGATGAATCGCGGCGGAGCAAAACTCTATGCGACGGTAAGTTCGATCGGGTAAGGAAATTATCTAACTGTGGAGGTTTGCTACGCAAACCCGTTTACTACCATTTTTTGTTGGCGTTGCCAAATTTAACCGCCCTGAAGGGGCGCAAACAAGGCAAGCGCGCAAAATTGTTTGCGCGCAAATTTGCGGCGGGGTATTAAACCCCACTGCGAATAAGTTGCTTGAAGTTGTTCAGGAACTGCAGTTCCTGAACAACTTTGCTCAAAACTATTGCCCGGCTAGGGCTGGGCTATTCTCCCCAGTTTTCATCGATGGTGTTGTTCAGCGAAACATTCTCGCCCGCCGTCTTGTTGCGGTATAAGCCGCCGCCGGCAACGCCGACCGCGAAGCCCGCGTTGCTGCTCTCATCGGTTACCGTGTTTGCTAAGCCGCCCTCCTCCTCGTTGCCGTAGATGGTCCCCATTGTCTTGGTAAACACCCCGTTGCTGCTCACAAACACCCCGCCGCCCATGCTCTTGGCTTGATTGCCGCTGATGGTCCCGCCGCTCATGGTGAACAGGCTGAAGCCCTCCGTATACACCCCGCCGCCGCTTTTGTTATTCCCGGTGGCCTTGTTGTCGCTGATGGTCCCGCCCCTCATGGTGAACCTGCCGCCGCCCTTCACAGCCACCCCGCCGCCGCTGTTGGAGCTGGTGTTGCCCGTAATAACCGTGCCGCCTTCAAGGACGAGGGTCCCGCCATTCGCCACAGTGATAAGGGCGGCGTTGTTGTCGTTCAGCCCCACAAAGGTGATGTCCCGCAGGGTCAGTGTTACCTCGAACCCCACCGTAATGACGGAGCCTTTGCCCTCCCCCGTCAGCGTTATCACCCTACCCTTGCCGTCAATGGTCACCTCGTCGGGGCTGTTGGCGCTCGTCAGGACCAGCCCCCCTAAGATGTTCGTGTCTTTTGCCGTGAGGTCCACCGATTCCGTGCCCGCCTCCAGCAAAAGCGACAGGCTGGGTTTGTTCTCAGACCTGGCCGCCCGTATCATGTCTATGGCGCTTTCCAGCCCGTCGGCAGGCCCCGAGAAGACGGAGGCATTCAGAGTGACTGGCTTCCCGCCTTCGTTGCCTTTGTCTTTGTCTTTGTCTTTGACGTTGTTTGTGCCCTGCTCCTCCCAAATCTCTTCTTCCGAGCTCTTACATCCCGAAAAGAGGATGACAAGCGAAAAAAGAAGCGTCAGACAGAGGCAAGCGTATCTGCGCGCCGGCGCCGCTAATCCTCTAAAAACGCGGGGGGGGGGGGGGTAGAATGATTTGTTTTTCAAGTTCTCCATATAAAACTCCTAGTGAGAAAAATTGCTTAGCAATTACATTATTGCTTAGCAATTATAATATTGCGCTTTTGAAAAAAAATGTCAAGGGGCAAGTAACAGCAGGATGCAATTTTACTTTTAACACGGATGGACACCGCAAAGGAGGTAAAAAGTAAAAAGGAAAAGGGAAAAAGGAAAAATGAGCAATGAGCAATGAGCAGTGAGGAATGAGCAATGAGCAGTGAGGAATGAGGAATGAGGAATGATGAATGATGTCGCGTATGCTAATCGCTATTTTCAAACCCTAAGGCACGGAGTAAAGTCCGTTTTGGGTATGCCGGCGCGGAGCGCATTGAAACCCGCTGGCGGGCGCGTATGCAAAGCGCCCTTGCCTTACCAAAGGCAGAGGCTGAAACCCTGCTTTCGGGACGCTAACGCGGAGCGTATGAGAACCCGCTGGCGGGCGCGTATGCAAAGCGCCCTTGCCTTACCAAAGGCAGAGGCTGAAACCCCGCTTTCGGGACGCTAACGCGGAGCGTATGAGAACCCGCTGGCGGGCGCGGAGCGTATGAGAACCCGCTGGCGGGTGGCGGGTTTAGTATATAAAAAACGTGGAAAATATCAAATTTAGATATAAACTGTCAATACTGGTCATTCCAAATAATTATAATGCGGTCAATAATTATAAAAGCCGTATATGCGGCGAATATTTTTTGTCTGAAAATACAAAAATCAGACAAGCGGAATTAGGAAGGAGATTTTAATTATGAAAAAAATTCTGGTGGTGGTATGTATGGCGGCGCTGGCTTTGTCCGCTTGCAGCGGCAAGAAGGATGGAAAGCTGCTGATAGGCTTTAACAACTATGGCAAGGGAATTTATTCGCTTGACATACTTGAAAAAGGCTTTTTGGCTACCTGCGAGGCTCTGGATGTGGAGCCTATGGTCGTGAATGACGAGGCTAAGGTGGAAAACTCTTCGGTAAATGTTGACAATATGATCTCGGCAGGTGTGGACGGGATTGTGTTCTTTGGCATTTACGATACGATGTTTCCGGTGATAGCCCAAAAATGCGAGAGCGCGGGCGTTCCCTTTGTGTTCTTTGACCACATGCCCGCCGACAGTGTACTTGTTGATCTCGTTGAAAACTTTGAAACCTACAAGGGTATTGCCGCGACTGTGGATAACGACACCGGCAGAAACCTTGGCGCGTATGCGGCATCCCGCGGTCTTAAAAAAGCGATAGTAATCTCGGCGCCCCGCAGCGATACTTCACACGTGGCGCGTACAGCCGGCTTTACCGAAGCTTTTGAAGGGGGCGGCGGTCAGGTACTTAACGTATCTTACGGCGAGGTCGATCTTCCTTCTGTTATGACCCGCGCAAACGACGAGCTTACCGCTCATCCTGATGTCGAATGTATTTATGTTACTAACGGAGATGCGGGAGCGGCTCTTGTGGAAACGCTGGCAAAACATCCTGAAGTTCACGCCGAACTGTATGTTACCGATCTTGATCCGGGCGTTCTTACCGGGCTTTCTTCCGGCAAAGTGGCGGCGGCTAACGGCGCTCACTGGGTAAATGTTGACTTTGCTACGGCGCTGCTTGTGAACGCGCTGCGCGGAAACGAAGTCCTTGACGGCAGCAATCCCCCGCGCCTTGTGGTGCCTGTCATGGTTCTTCCCGCAAACTTGGTTGATATGTATAAAAAATTCTGGATTGATCAGCAGCCTTTCTCGCCGGATGAGATGCGCTCCTGGGTGGGTCCCGATGTAACGGTAGATGTGTTCAAAAATGAGCTTGCAAACTACAACATAATGAGCAGGCTGAATGCGAAGGTACAGGCCGGTCTTCTTACTCAGGCCGACTTGGATGCGGCGCTTGCTAAGTAGTGTCTTGACATTTTTCAAACTGTGGACAGCGGTCTGGAGACGGTGAAGAAGAATATTTACCTCAAAGTCGAAAAAGTCGAAGAAGGAAAGAGAAAGAAGGGGCTCTTAAAAACTTATTCGACTTCTTTGACTTAGCGGTTTATAAAATTCTTTTTGAATACAAGCGTGAAGAGGTATTTATGGGAAATAAATCTGATACTGTAAACGGCGGGAACACGGCTTTGGAGCCGGCAGTAAAATCACAGAATCCGCTTATACGCACCGCAATTGTAAGCGGCGCTATTATCCTTGGATATATAGCGCTTAATTTTGTTACGGGCGGAAGACTGCTTACCGGCGGTAATATTCTGGCTGTGCTGCGCGGTTCTGTTGTAACGACATTTGTCGTGTGGGGCTTTTGCTTTATATTGACGATGGGCATGATGGACCTTTCTTTGGGCGCAATCATGATTTTGGCAAGTAATGTGGGCGGCATACTCGCCATTCACGCAAAAATGGGTTATGTGGGACTCATCGCGGGAGCTATCGTGGTTGCCACCGCGCTGCAAATCCTGAATATGCGCATGATGCTGCTGGCAAAGATCCCGCCGTGGATATACGGTCTGGGAATCGCGATGGTGTACGAGGCGATAGGCACTTTTTACAATGTGGCGCAGATACGCGCCGGTAAACAATCGGTCTCGCTTGGCAATTTGTACCGTGAGCTTGGCGATCCTCCCTGGAACCTTGTCGTGCTGGCGATAGG
The DNA here is from genome assembly GCA_031265535.1 of Spirochaetaceae bacterium. Classification (GTDB taxonomy): domain Bacteria; phylum Spirochaetota; class Spirochaetia; order Treponematales; family Breznakiellaceae; genus JAIRMY01. The sequence goes on from JAISCO010000107.1 coordinate 14,664, forward strand.
CCTTGTTTTGGCTTATATCATATTTAACCGCACATCAATAGGTTTTTCGCTGCGGGCTGTCGGCTCGAACAGTCTGGTAGCCAAGATGATGGGCATAAACATCAACAAGACTATAATTTACGCCGGCATTGTAACCGGTATATTTGTCGGTCTTGCCGCGGCGATAAACGAAAGTTACGGCGGGCGCGTAGTACCGCAGAGCGGTTTAAATTCAATCGCGTCTATATTCATGCCGCTCGCCGCGTATCTGCTGGCAAACGCGTTTGAAAAAATATACAACATAATAATCGGGGCCGTGATAAGCGCCATCATCATCACGTCCGTATTCAATGTGCTGACATTGCTAGGCGTACCGTCCGGCACATGGCAGCAGGTGGTAATGGGCTGCGGCGTACTTGTATGCGGCATCTTGTCCCAGCGCCGTTACGAGGGGGTGGTAAAATGAGCGAGGCTGTCCTTTCAGCAAAAAATATTAAAAAGTATTACGGGGCGACACACGCCAACGACGACCTTTCAATTGATTTGAACGGCGGCGAGATACGCGGCCTTATCGGTGAAAACGGTTCCGGCAAATCAACGCTTATTTCGATTATCGCCGGTATCACAATGCCTGATTCGGGGTCTATGATGATGAACGGCGCGGCTTACCAGCCGAAAGATTCGCTGGATTCCGGACGGAACCGCATCGGGACTGTTGTTCAGGAACTTGGTCTTGTGGACGGACTTCCCGCGGGCGTCAACATCTTTTTGGGGCGGGCGGAACGTTTTACAAAGGCCGGCGTCATCAACCTTGAAAAATTGTATGCCGAGGCAAGCGGTCTGTTTGAAAAATGGGGCTTTCCCGGTTTTCCTGTAAGCCGGATGACGGGGCTTCTTACCATCGAAGAGAAAAAAATCGTTGAGTTGATGAGGGCGCTTTCAATCGACCCGCAGTTACTCATTCTGGATGAAATCACGCAGATGCTTTCTCTCAATTACCGGCGTATTTTTATCGACATCATAAATAAACTCAAAGCTGAAAACAAATCCATTCTAATGGTAACGCACGATGTTGAGGAAATGGTCGAGTTGACGGACTGCATCACGATAATGAGGGACGGGAAAATTGTCGCGGAACGCCGGTGTGACGGCACTACGCCGGACGAAATAAAGCGCCTGATGGTCGGGCGCGAACTGGAAGGGGCGTACTACCGTGAGGACAAGGCGGAGAGTTACAACGAAAAAGTTGTTTTACGCGCCGAACATATTATCTCGGAATACTTTAAGGATCTGTCTTTTGAACTGCACGAGCGTGAAATACTGGGATTTTGCGGACTTTCCGATGCCGGAATCCACGAGCTGGCGGAGTCTTTGTTTGCCGTGCGTCCGTTAAAAAGCGGTAAGATAGTCGTGGTAGATGATGACGCCGCTATCAAAACGCCGATGCAGGCCATGAAGTTAAAGATGGGCTATGTGCCGAAAGACCGCGACAAGCAGGCTTTGATGACTCAAACTACCATTGAAGACAATATCGCGCTTCCAACTGTCGAGATGATTCGCCGCCGCGCGGGCTTCCTCAATCCGTACGCAAAGCAGGAACTGAGCGAAAAGGTGATGAAGATGTTCGATGTAAAGGCGAGCGGTATAACTCAGGTTATGAGCGGTCTTTCCGGCGGAAACCGGCAAAAGGTAAATCTTGGACGCTGGCTGATACAGGGTAAGACAATACTGATACTTGACTGCCCCACACGCGGCGTTGATGTCGGCGTAAAATCCTACATATACCACGAGATGATAGAACTTAAAAAACAGGGAGTTTCGATACTTGTGTTTTCGGACGAGCTGCCGGAACTTATCGGTATGTGCGACCGGCTGATGGTAATGAAGCGCGGTAAAATCGAAAAGGTAATGAAACGCAGTGAAGGGTTCTCGGAAGAAGCCATAATAGAGGTAATGCTATGAAAAAAGAAGATAATTCAAAGAAAAATTACTGGAGTTTTTTCCAAAAGATGTTTCCGTTTATCGGGCTGCTTACAATTATCATCGTGTTTTCGATAATATCCGGCCCAAGACTGTGGACGGTACGCAACTTAAAGACAATTATATCAACGATGATACCGCTGTGCATCGGCGGCATGGGGATGATTTTTGTGGCGGCGCAGGGCAGCACGGATATGTCGCAAGGTTCGCTGCTGGCGCTTGCCGCGACGCTGGGCGGCGTAATCAGTATGCATCTGGGTTTCTGGGCATTTATACCCGGCACGCTGCTTGTGGGCCTGTTAATCGGCATATTTAACGGTACTATGCTTGCGCGGCTCAAGGTTCCTTCGCTGATGGTAACGCTTGCCATGCTGATAGCCCTTCGCGCTCTGGTGATATTCTTTACCACGAGCGGGCAGGAAATCAGGATTGATCCCCGTATTCTGATGCTGAACCGCGAGTCGGTAAAGTACCCGATATTTATCGCGCTTGTGCTTATCATGTGGTACTTGTTCGATTTTACAAAAGCCGGTTTCTTTTCAAAATGTATAGGCGAGAATCAGGTGGTAGGGCAGTTTGCCGGTATACCGGTTAAAACATACAAGACGCTGGCGTTCGCGCTGTCCGGCTTGATGGCGGGATTTGTAGGGATTTTTTCTGTAGGCAGAATCGGCGGCATAGCTCCCACGATGGGCAACTTTTTTGAGCTGCAAGTAATGACGGCTATGTTTGTCGGCGGAGTTCCGGTTACAGGCGGCGCGAGCAGTAAGTTTTACAAGGTGCTGGTCGGCTCTTTAATGCTGGCTTTTTTGCAAAACGGCCTTACGATAAGCAGGGTGCCGTCCGAAGTGTCGGAGTTGATACAGGGGCTAATTCTGCTGAGCGTAGTATTCCTCGGCCTGCTTGTACACGATAAATTCTTGCAGCGGCAAACCGCTCTGGCGGCTAAAGAGAGCGAATGACCCGCCAGCGGGTTAAAGTCCGCTACGCGCCCACCAGTGGGTTTACATACGCTCCGCGTTAGCATCCCAGAAGCTGGGTTTCAACCTCTGCCTTTGGCAAGACAAAGGCAGAGGCATACGCGCCCGCCAGCGGGTTTCTCATGCGCTCCGCGCTAAGATACCCAAAGCGGGCTTTACTCCGTGCCTTAGGGTTTGAAAATAGCGCTTGGCATACGCTGCTGACAGTCTTATCATTGCTCATTGTTAATTGTTAATTGCTCATTTATTGTTTGCTTTGTATTTTCGGTTTTTGGGCGCATTTTTTGCTTCGCAAAAAACCGGGCTTTGCGGGGTGAAACCGCGCAAAGCCCCCACCAGTGGGTTTACATACGCTCCGCGTTAGCGTCCCGCAGGCATCCTTTACGCCGTGCCTTCATGTCCGAAAAGGGCGTTTGGCATACGCAACTGTTAGTCCCCCCTGTTCGCTGTCACTGTTCACTGCTAACTCCTCACTGCTCATTGTTAATGGGTGAGGGTAGTGGAAAAGCGTTTTGCGAAGCAAAACCTTTGGAACTAGGGGGAGCAGCGTTGAAAAGTTCATCATAAACTTCAAAATTTTAACGGTTTAGGATTGATGCGCTTCCCCCTTTTGTAAGAGGTCATTGTTCATTGTTCATTGTCCCTTTTCCTTATTCCTTTTTCCCTTTTCCTTTTTTAGGCATTTCTCAGACCTCTATTAAATTCATTAAAAACAGAGTATGCTTTAATCATGGAAAACAAAGTACCTACACGTCTTAATCTGCTTAACGACTATCTGTTCTTAAAGGTAATGGGCGAAAAAGGCGATGAAGAACAACTTTTGGGTTTTCTGAACGCTGTTTTGCGGCGGACCGGAAGAGACAGACTTGTTCATGTAGAAATTCTTGAAAACAAGACCTTTACGCCGGAAGTGATAGGGGACAAAAGCAGTATACTTGATCTGCGGGCAATGTCGGATAACGCTTTAAAGTTAAGCATTGAGGTTCAACTGCGGAATTTTGGAAACATGGACAAACGCAGCCTGTTCTATTGGAGCCGTGAGTACGCGAAAGGACTTAATGCCGGACAAGATTACGATGAACTGCCGAATGTAATAGCGATTAACATTGTCAATTTTGATTTTCTTGACTGCGGGAATTATCATAGTTGTTTTCACTTGTGGGAAGACACTGAAAAAAGTTTTATGCTGACGGACGCGCTGGAGATTCACTTTGTGGACATGGTAAAATTCAGAAAGCTGCGGGAAAAAGATATTAAGAACAACATGCTTCACCAGTGGCTTTCATATTTAGACCCCGCGAGTCCGCCGGAACTTATTAAGGAGATATTAAAGATGGACGCAGCGATACGCAAGGCGGAAGAAAAGTTGGTATACATAAGCGGCGATAAAGAAGCTCTCCACGCTTACCAGATGCGTGAGATGGCTCTGTCGGACTGGACAAGCGGAATAAACCACGCCCACAAAGAAGGGATGCGGGAAGAAGCAAAAGAAATAGCTAAAAATATGAAGACGGG
>JAISCO010000085.1 GCA_031265535.1 Spirochaetaceae bacterium
ACGCGATGGCCGCCGCGGTTGAAAAGGCGAACGCCAGATTCGCCTCGGCGGACATTCAAAAATTTACGGACAAGCAAAAGCTGGCGCAGGCCGCGCTTACCGCGACGCGCGGGGAGACGGGCGCGGTGGAGGCTTCCATAGGCGCGTACCAGCGCAAGATTGAGTCGCTTGTGAAACAGGGGCTCAGCCCCGAATCAGAGCAGGTACGGACGCTCATCGCAGAGATGGAGACGCTGAGGGCGCGGAAAGACGCGGCGGCGGCGGCTTCCGAGGCGCAGGCGCAAAGGGAGGCGGAGCTTGCCGCAAAGTTTGAGGAAGCGGCGAAGGCGGCGGAGCAGGAAGCGGACATTGCCGTAAAAAGCCTTGACGCGAAAAGCGGCCTTGAAAAAGAAAACATCCGGCTCGCGGCGGAACAGGACCGGGTGCGGGAGAGTATAAAAAGCCTCATAGCGTCCGGCATGGACCCCGAAAACGCGGAAGTGAAAAACCTTGAGGCCGAATACAAGGGCCTGACCCGCGAGATTGAGACAAACACCAAAGCGCAGGAAATGCAGGAGAACGCGGCGAAAGGGGCGGCAACCGCTCTGGCCGCCATTGCCGCCGCGACAGCCGCCGCAATCGGCTATTCCGTGACACAGGCGGCGAAAGTCGAGGACATGGCGGCGGCCTACACCACCCTTCTTGGCTCGCAGGAAAAAGCGGCGGCGCTGGTGAAGCGCATAAACAAAGAAGCCGCCACCACGCCCTTTGAAATCGCGGCCATAAGCGGCTCCATGAACAAGCTGCTCCCGCTGTTCAAGGGGAACAGCGACGCGGCGGTGAAGACCTTCCGCATGATTGGCGACACGGCGGGAGGCAACGCCCAGAAACTGGACACGCTTACGGACGCTTACGCGAAAGTCCAGATGAAGGGCAAAGCCAGCATGAGCGAGCTTAACCGCATAAGCAACGCCGGGGTGCCGATATTCGACGTGCTTTCGGCGACGCTTGGCGTTACGACAGAGGGTCTGTTTGAAATGTCGAAAGCAGGGGACATAACGGCGGACCATCTGACGGCGGCTTTTCAGAAAATGACAAGCGAGGGCGGCACGTTTTTCAACGGCATGGAGAACTCGTCCGACACGTTCAACATGCGGCTTTTGGGCATAAAGGAAAACGCGGCGATTGCGGCAGCGCAGATCGGCGAGAAGTTTCTTCCGGCGTTAAAGGACGTCGCGGGCGCGGTTTACGACGCGGTGTCGGAATTTTCCGCATGGATAGGCGAAGGCGACAATCTTGACAGGATGCTGGAGGGCGTGGGCTACGCGCTTTCCAGTGTCACGGGCGGTATGGCAGCTTTTATAGCGGTAACGAAGAGGGCGGAAATTGTAAACGCGATGGCGGCGGCTGTCAACGGCCTCAACAAGGCTCTCAGCGGGAATGTAATCGGCATCGCGGCGGGCGTGGTTGCGGCGGTTGCGGTTCCCGCGTTTATCGCGCTGGCAAAACATCTGGACGAATCCGAGAACAAAGTGCGGACGCTGAACGGGGAGCTTGGCAGGCAGAAAACCGCGTATTCGGAAGCCGCAGCCGTGTTAGGCGGCCTCGACGATAAAAAATTGATCGACGCGGACACGACGGACAAACTTATAAAGCTGTATCCCGAATTAACGGGTGAAATAACGGCGTACAAGGATACCGTGGAGAGCGCGACAAAAACCTTGGAACGTCTGCGCAAGGAGAAACAAAAGGAAACGATAGACGCGATGGTTGCCGCCTACCAAAAGGAAACCGAGGCGGTTGCCAAGTATACGCGGGAAGTGGCGAAGGCGGAGGAACAGGTCCGCGCCACCAGCGGAAGAGACACCGCCATAAACTATCTGCAGTCCATGCAGACTGAACTTGAAAAAGCGGCGGAAAGGGCGAAGGACAGCGGGAAGGCGATAGCGGCGGCCTACAGGGGTATCGGACAGGAATTAATATCGATATCAGCCTATGGAAATGTTTTTACCAGGCCGCTCCAAACTCTGGTCGACGAAGCCGGGGAAGCCGGAGACGAGGGTGGGAAAAAAGCGGGCGGCAATATGGCCGCCGCGATTGCAAAAACCCTTGCCCAGAAACTGAAAAACATAAAATTGACGCCGGAGCAGAATTACGCGCAAATGCTGGCCGATTTTGAATCGTATCTCAACAGCATGGCGGACATGGAAAACCTGTCCGGCTCGGCGCGGGTAGCGGCGGTCGAGGAGCAGGAGGCTCTGATAAGAAACTCGCTGGAGCTCACCGCCGAAGAGAAAAAGGCTTTAATCGAAGCCTCGGCGAAAACGCAGGCTGAAGCTCTGGAAAAAGAAGCGGCGGATTTGGCGAAACTGGCGGAAGAATCGAGAAAAGCGGACGAGGCGGAGTCGGCCCGGCAAAAAAAACTGCGCGATGAATTTGTAAGGCTGGAAGCGAGTAAAATCGCGGCCGCCGCGAACCGGTACAAAACGATAACCGAAACGGCGCAGGAAAGCTATGACCGGCAGGTTGCGGAACTGGAGAGGGCCGCCGCCGAGGAAATGGACAATCTCCTGAACTGGCTTGACGGGCTGAATGACATGTACGCGGAGGGCGATGAAAAAAGGGTTCAGGGAGCGGAAGCGGTCAGCAAACTAATCAAGGAACTCGAAGAAAATACCGCGAAAGCAATAGAGGGTCTGAATCAGGAAAGAATTGATAAAGAAGCCAAAGCGAACGCTGAAACCCTGTCCCGGTGGGAACGGCTTGAAGAGGCAAAAACGAAAGCGTCGGGAGACGCCTTTAAATACATGGAAGCGCTGGCGGACCAGGCGCAAATGATAGCGGACACCTTCGTCGGGTCCGCAGGCTCGATATTCAACAGCATTTCGCAGATTGTGGACGGGTTCCTCAACCAGCAGCAGGAGGCGTTGACCGCGTCCCGGACGGAAGCGGAAGCGGCCATAAGAGGACAGTACGAGTGGCTTTTGGCCGAAGAACAATACAGCGCGGAGGAGCTTCAGGCGCTGCTTGACAGCGCGAACGCCAAAAGACTGGCCGGGGAACAGCTTGCGGCGGACGAGCGCAAGGCCGTCGAATACAACATGAACAAAGATATAGCCGCCTCAGAAGCGGAGTTTGCCGTAAAACAGGCGGAACTTGACAAAAAGAAAAAAGAGGAGGCCAAAAAAGCCGCCATATACAACCGGGCTCTTGCCATAGCGCAGGTGCCGATAGACACGGCGCGGGCCGTGCTCAAAGCGGTAGCGGATTTCGGGCCGCCGCCTTCCCCGCTGGGAATCGCCGGAATCGCGGCGGCGGGGGCTGTCGGCGCGGCGCAGATGGCCGCCCTCATGGCCACCCCTATTCCCTCGGCGGAAACGGGCGGCCGGTTCACGGTGCCGGAGACGTTTACCGGCGTGGACAGCGGTCTTGTGCGCGTGAACCAGGGAGAAAGATTGGAAGTTACCCCGCGCGGCGGCGGTTCGGGCGGCGCTCCGCAGCGCATTGTCATAAACATTGACGGCAGGACGTTTATTGATTTTATAAACGATAATTTGCGCGGCGGGGCCGTTTACGAGACTTCCCCGGCGTGGAACATGGGAGGAGCCTAGATGAGAGTCCTTTTTTACGATGTTGTACAGGAATCGGATGCGCCCGCTTCCCTGAAATCGTCCGCCCTCGCCGACAGGTTCGCGTATTCGGGCCCCGTCACGGTCAATTTTGATTTTCCCCGCTATATTGACGCGGCGGGGATCGGCTTCACGGACGCGAAACAGGTCCGGCTCTCGTGGACGCTTTTTGACGGGTATATTTTGAACAACATGTCTGCCGCAACCCCGGCCAGCGAATTCGCGGTATCCGTTTTTGGCGGCAGCCCGCATGACAAGCCGGATGATTTTCTCTATGAGTTTTTACCCGATATTCCCTCCTTTGCCATGCGGAATGAAATTGTGGTCAACTGTGACGAAAGCGGCCTCTATGAAATCCCGCCCGTTATCGCGAGCGCGGTCACAATAGAGTGCAACGGCTCGTATATCGGCAGGTTCGGCGCGGGCAAGGCCGTGTCCCTCGCCACGTCCCTCGCGAAAGAGCCCTCTTTCAACACCACGGAAGAGAACCGAAAAACCCTCTCCGGGCAGATTATCCCCGGAACGGGCGGGTATAATTTCCGCTCCGTGGGGCTGGACACCCGGTACAAAATCGGCGGGGACGCGATGCGGGAAATCAAGGCGGCTTATCCTAAACAGATAGCCAAGGGCTTTCCCTTTTTTCTCCTGTTCGACAGCGAAGCGGGGCGGCTTCCGTTCTACCGGCTGTACGCGAAGGACGGGTCAACGGACAAATTCGGGTTTGAGAGCGGCGTCCATGACCGCTACCTGTTTTCGCGGAAGTTTGAGTTTGAGGAGTGCTTTTAACGGGCCGCTGTTTTTACGGGCGGCGGCACTGGACGCGGCGGCGGTATTACGGGAGGAACGGGACGCGGCGCGACTGGCCCGGGGCGCGGTTCCCCGTCCGGAACAGCGGCTACAGGTTTTTGGCAACGAAGGCAAGCAGGCATAATAGACCCCCTAAGAAAATAAAGAGTACCGCATACATAATAACGCGGTTGGGATCAAAATAAATGCTCCCGCGTTTATTTTCGGGTTCTTTGCCTTCGTACTTTAGGGAAAGGTTTTTATCCGCTTCAGCGACAATAAGGATATACCGGATGGAACTAATGACAAGTCCGGCAAGCTGGATAGCGAGCACCAGCGCGAAACAGGCCCACGCCGCAATCAGCAGGGGCTTGCACACGGCGTTTTCAAGGGGGACGAGGGAACTGATAAAGGTGAAAGACAGCCCGAAGGAGCCCGCCGCCAGAGACATCATCCATTTGTCGAAAAACTCGTCTGTTTTGCGCTGTGTTTCTATCAGTTTGTCCGTGTAACGCTCGTTTGCCTTGTAAAGTTCCCAGTTGTCGGCGGCATTCTCCTTATTGTATTCTTCAAGGAGTTTCCGGTATACCGCCTGACGCTCCTCATCTGTTTCAAGGCCCTCGTACGGGTCGTATGCAATATCGCTCATGCTGAAATACTACAGCGGACCCCGCCGCATGTCAAGGCCGGAGACAGCGGTGATAATCTTGTAACGCTATGCTGTTGATATTTTTCGGTTACTGGTTTATAATGCCGGTAATGAGAGAGTGGCGGCCTTGTAAAAAAATTGATTCCAAATATCTGAAGCATGTCGCATGCTCCCGGATGGATGCTGACTCTGGTCAATGCAATGAACATTGCGGCGACTGCATATGCTCAATATACCGGTTTGCCGATATGAATTATAGGGACATTGATAATGCGGTCGGTATAACAATCGCGGCAACCGTATCCTTTTTTGCAGTTCTCATAACGGTTCTTGCGTTTGTTTTCAAATTAATTCCTTAGGGCTTGTGGAGAAAGACGGGATAAAGCGGGTTGGACCCCGATGCGGGGTTCCTTACAGCTTTACGCCCAATTTATTCATCATATAAAACAGGTCATGGCAGTTTATGCGCAACTGGTCGCATATATCCGGTATTTTTGGCTTGTTGGACGGGTTCTTTGCGCTTAAATTGTGTATGCGGTTTTCAAAAGATATAACGGTGTAATTATAAGTTTTCGCGGCGGCCACAATCCACGGGTCGGCTACCTTCTCCTGCGACCATTCATGAAAAGCGACATTGGTATACAAGCCGCATGACTGCAAATAGCCAATAATTAACCCGTAATTTTCGACAACGCCGGGAGTGTTGTATTTTAACGGTTCCAGTTCGGGAACGGCTTTTAACCATCTGCTAAGACCGTCTTCTTTTGCTGTTATTTCTTCATAAACTTTATCAAGAACAACTATATTTTTGGCGGTTATAAACCGGCGCATAATTTCCCAGAACGTAGGGGCTATTTCAAAAGAATAGTATGCGTGATACGGGGCAAGCATAGCATTGCTGTCTATAATAAAAATTTCATCTGACCCGTTTACCATACGCCGCCCCTGATTTTAGAAACGAGAGTGTCAAAGGTTTCCCTGGTTTTATTTGCAAGCCTAAACGCTTCGGTGTAAGTTGTCTTGCCTGTTTTTATACTGTTGTCAAGGGCTAGTATTAAAGGTTCCCCGTATCTGGAACGGGCGGTTTTATAATAATCTCCTTTCCCGCTTGCTTTTTTGCGCGCAACCGCGCCGCCAGCCTGGTCTATTACGATTTTTTGATATTCGTTATATTCGATATAGCCGTTGTCCAAAGCCCTGCGTGCGACCGTTGTCACGCCGCATTTGAAACAACGCGCCACAGCTTTGATTTTATCGCGCACATTCTGATTTTCCCGCCTGTTCCATTCGTCAATAAAACTCCGGCCCGGTACCAGCAGTTCAGCGGCAGTGGCGTTGCAAAGCGTTTCCAAAGGGCTGATATTAAAAACAAGGCCGGAATTATCATTATAGAAACTGTGCAGACCAAGCCAGATGTGCGCCGCTTCATGCAGCAGGGAGAATACTTTTCCGCCTTCCGTGTCGTTGCTGTTGATAAAGACAAGAGGCGCGTAATCGTCTGCAAGGGTAAACGCCCGGAATTCATCAAGCCTTAGAGGGCGATGGGTGTTTTCCCCCACTATGCCGTTTTGCAGTACAAGTATCCCAATATCTTCCAGAAACGTGCGAACCGCATTGAACGCTGTTGTTTCTATACCAGTATACCAGTCATCCGCCATTCCGGTAACACTTCGGATAGAGGCCGCTATTTTCGCCGGGTTTTTCTCTTTTTTTGCGGAACCGGCAAACGGAAGTTTCCCCCTGCCGTTGTCAATGAGATAGTCCCGCATCCATTCCTGAATGGAAGCCATCTGATAATAGGTGTCCATAAGGCTGCGGCTTGGCCGCGTTTTGGCGGTACTTCCTATAGTCCGGCAGTCCATTATCGGAATCGGCTCGTCAGGCGGCGTTTTTAGAAAAAAATAGCCCAGCGGGACATGCGCTTTCTTGCCAAAATCTTCAATCTGGGCAAAAGTGGGAATTTTTACGCCACTTTTCCATTGCCGGAACAGGGAAAGAACCGCGCTGTCCGCGCCTTCGGAGGAAGCAACGCCCAGTATCCAATCCAATACGGCGGGCGCAATCTTAATTTTAATGGACGGCATTTATCGAGCCCCTGCCTCATTTTTATTATACCGCATCCCCGCCGCAGTTGTCAAGGAAAAAGCAACGGTTTCGGGCATATAACTTGTCAGATTGCCAAACCACCAAACAGATGTTTATGTATTTGGCGAATTTAGCATTGTTATCTTGTCGGCGGCACGGGCGGTTTTCTTTAACAGCCATATTTTAATGCTATAACGCAATTGCCTTGACATCTCTCCGTTATTGCGGTATATTTTCCCATCATGGCCATAACATTTCTTGCCGAAATATCGAACCGGTCCGGCATTAAGCCGCAGTTTACCCCGGACGAAAGCGTCCCGCGGCGGTACGGCATATACCGCCTGTACACCGGCGCGAGGCCGCAGAACACCTACTGGACGGACTGGGGCGGCGTTTACGATAATCCAGCAGCCTTCGGGGTTGAAATCCGGTTTACGGAGTGGCTCTTTCCCGTAACCTCTATGGCCGACCTGCTCGCCGTGCAAAACTCCTGCTTTGTGTCGGGCGGCTATCTGTATGTCCATGTGCCGGTACACACATGGCTTTACCCGGAATCCGAGGTTACGATGGCGGCGCGGCAGCTCTATCTTTCCGGGCCCAAACGGGCGGACAGCACGTCCGATATGGTTCTTAACGGGAATTACGCGGAGGGCCGGCTTGCGGTTCCCGGTATCAGCGTGAGGCTGTCGGACGTTATTTCCGGGATAACCCTGTTCGGCTCGTTTAATATCGCGCTGGACAATCATGACGGGAAATTTGACGGGGCGGACGCGGTAGAGCTTTTCAACTCCCCGGCGCAGCTGCGCAAAGCCGTCGCCGAATACCCTGAGTATGAAGACTTCCTCAAAATCCGCGAGGGGACTGTTGAAAGCGTGAGGGTTGACAGCGGACAGATCACGCTGTCCGTGGCGGACAAATTCAGGGCTCTTGACGGCCAGGCGTGCGGACTGGTAAACGCCGAAGATTATCCGGTTGAAAAGACGGACGCGCTGGGAAAGCCGCTCCCCGTCGCGTTTGGAACCGTCACCATGCCCTTGATTGAAATAGCGTACGCGGAAACGGAAAGCGGCGACAATGTTACGGTGAACGCCAAATATCTCGCGGCGGAATACATATCGTCTTTTAGCGGCCTGTACGCCGAGGACGGGACAAGCCTCCCGTACAGCCGGAGCGGGGCGGTAATCTCTTTTACAAGAACCTCGGCCAAGGACAAGAAATTAAAGCCCAAGTACGCGAAGTTTGCCGGGTATACTTCAAACAGGCTGGGGGAAATTGTGAAATGGCTTGTGGCCAAAGAAGACACTATGCAGTACGTGCCCTCGGTCTGGGATGTCGCGGAGGCGAATATCTATATCAGCTCTTCCCCGCGCCTTAACTTTGCCGTAACGGGCGGGGACATCAAGGCCGCCGTCAAGACGGTTCTCCAAAACGGCATGGCGTATTTAATCCAGAAGAACGACGGCCTTCTTACGCTGAGGAAATGGGGGACTGTTTACGCCCCGCGTGAAATACCGGAATGGAAGATAACGGCGCAGCCCGAAAAGGACTTTGCGGACGCGGAAAAAAATTATTTCTCTTCGTGCGTCGTAAAGGGAAAGTATAACGATTACGCGAAGGATTACGGCGAGTCGTATGTTTACAAGGACACGGAGGAGCGCGCGCTTGGGCAGTACACCAAAAACAGGATCGCGGAGTACGGGACAAGGCTTGCGGACACGGCGGACATAAAGGCTCTGGCGGCCTCTCTCGCGGCGAGGTTCAGCG
>JAISCO010000195.1 GCA_031265535.1 Spirochaetaceae bacterium
TTATGTTGGAACGATCAGTTTTTCAAAACATTTCACCGTTGGACCACCGCTATTCAATCTCTGAAAAAGAAATATTTGACGCGGTAAGCGCTTGGCTCTCGGAAGAAGCGTCGATACACGCCTGCTTAAAAGCGGAAGCCGCCCTTGTCGCCGCCCACCTGCGCGTGCGCGGCAAACTGGACGAAACGGCGCGGCGGCAGTTGGATGAGGCGCTAAACTCCGTTACACCGGAAGAAGTGTATGCGGAAGAAGAAAAAACACATCATAACATACGCGCCCTGGTCAACGTCCTTAAAAAAAAGATGCCTGACGAACTCAACCCGCTTGTACATTTGGGCGCTACAAGCGTTGATATACTGGATACAAGCCTAGCCTACAGGATGAAAGGAGTAACAGATGCCGTAACATTGCCCGCATTACGCAAACTGGAACTCCAACTCTGCGATTTTGCAGAGCGGGAGGCAAAAACGCCGCAAGTGGGACGCACCCACGGCCAGCATGCCGTACCAATCACACTGGGCTTTGCCATCGCGGAGTATGTTTCGCGGCTTGGCAAGTCGATACTGGAAATTAAACGGCTCTCCGGCAGCTTGAAAGGCAAACTGGCCGGAGCGGTAGGCGCGTACAATGCCGTCAGCATGATCAGCCGCGACCCGCAAGAACTTGAACGCATATATCTTGCCGAACTCGGCCTTGAACCCTCGGAACACTCAACCCAGCTTGTCGAGCCTGAGTACCTGCTTCGCCTGTTGCTGGAAATGAACATAGCCTTCGGCATTATCGCAAACCTTGCCGATGACCTGCGCCACCTCCAGCGTAGCGAAATCGCCGAATTACGGGAAGGCTTTGCCGGCGAGCAGGTAGGCTCTTCCACAATGCCGCAAAAACGCAATCCATGGAACAGCGAGCACGTCAAAAGCCTGTGGAAGGCATTCATGCCCCGTGTAATAAGTTTTTACATGGATCAGATAAGCGAACACCAGCGCGACCTGTCCAACTCCGCCAGCCAGCGTTTTATCGCGGAATATGTCTGCGGTTTCTGCATGGCGGTTTCGCGCATGAGCGGTGTGATAGAAAACATCGACGTTGACAGAGACAGAATGATGCTCAACTTGAACGGCGGCGCGGGAAAAGGCGCGGGCGGCGTTATGGCGGAACCGGCATATATACTGCTTGCCGAAAGCGGACTAGGCGATGCCCACGAAGTCATACGCCGTATAACGCTGGCAGCCGAAAAAGAAAATTTAAGCTTTTCACAGGCGCTGCGCCGCGAAGAGGGCGTATGGCGGCGCATAGGCGGCAAGATGCGCGAACTTGGATTAATTAACGATATTTCCGAAACACTGCCGTTCTTTGAAAACCCCAGCCGCTACTGCGGGCTTTCCGCTCAAAAAGCAATAACAATCGCCGCCAAATACCGCACATTAATGTACCCGCCAGCGCCCACCAGCGGGTTTACATGCGCTCCGCGCTAGCAGCTTGCCGCCCCTCGCTGGGGGCGGAGCGGACTTTTGGTTCGATAACGGCGGTCGGGGGTTGTCTTTAATCCGGTAATTTGTGCCGCCATTTGTCATGGATGAGGTCCGCCGATGATTTAGGCGGAGCTTTGACAGTAAGCCTCGGCTCTGGTCAAATCGGCGGCGGCCTTGTCCGGCATGTTGAGCAGTTCCCGCTTGCAGGTAAAATAACCGCCTTTTTTGGCGGGGTCTACTTTGGGCGGATTCTTGGTAAAAAAATCGTCCCAATAGTCAGCTTCTTCATCGGTCATTTCTTTCATAGATTCCTCCTTCCAATACCTGCCGGCAGCAGGGGCTCAAATATGCTGCGGCATGGCATAGCGTGAAACACGTTTAGCCCGCCGTCTTCCATTTCGTTATACATGATCTCAAGCAGGCTACCCGTAGTGTCAAAGCCAAGCACGATATATTTGTTCGCGTAGACTTCAACCGGGCCTTCATACAGGGGCTCGCCAAGGGCATGGAGAATGTTCCCCAGCGTAATCCCATGTTTGAAGGCTGATGATTTGCAAACCACTTTATGATTCACATTTTCATTCTACTACAAAAAAGACAGTGCGGCAAGGATGATACACAGCAGTTTTACTTTTACAATTTTGTTACAAATCGTACCCGGCATCAAGTCAAAATTTGCTTTATTCGCAGTGGGGTTTAATACCCCGCTGCTTGCGGCGGTTAGATTCGGTAACACTAACGATAAAGCGGTAGTAAACGGGTTTGCAAGCAAACCTCCACAGTTAAATAATTTCCTTACAGAACGAGCCTCGTCGATGAGTCAACGCTTACAAGATACCCCGCCCTAAAGGCTACACTTGACCCACAGAATTGTTTAACCACGAAGTCGAAGAAGTTTTTTGTCATTCAAAACTATTCGGCGTATACCGTCTTTGAATGACCGTACATTAAAATTAAATGAGCCTCCGCAGGGCAAGCCCTGCGGTATCCTAAGCGTTGTATTGGTTTTAACGGAGGCTCTATCGGGTAAGGAAATTTATAATACCGTCTGGTTTAATACCAAATTTTTGTAGGCGTTGCCTTATTTGAGCCGCCGCAGAGGCACAAACAAGGCAAGCGCGCAAAATTTGCGGCGGGGTATTAAACCAGACTTTGCGAATAAAAATCCCAATGAAATTCCGGAAAGCCTCAAATAACTCAATAGTTGAGCCACATGAATGGCTTTTATTTCCTTAACGGATTTATTTTCGATAAGCAATTTGTCCCTTTCAACAAGAATATCTATCCGGTACGCACAATCAATCCGTATCCCCTTGTATATACCGGCAGTGGCGTTTCACTTTCGGCAAAAACGCCTCGTTCTTTTAATTCGCCGAGCAGACAAGTCTGGCTTTCCAGCAAGCCCGGTCCCAGGTAAGAATGCACCTCAAAAGCGGCATCCAATACCGTTTTAGCTATCCTTTCCTGTTTCGGGGATACCACCAGTTCCTTCCTTTACTTATTTGATTTTTTCGACTTTGCGGTAAATCCTTCCACACGGTACTTTATAATCATTCCCAGAATCGTGGGTCAAGAATAGTCCTCGCTGGGGGCGGAGAGGCTTTTTGTCACTCCTCACTGCTCATTGTTAATTGCTAAGTGTTCATTCCCTTATTCGTATGGGGTTTGCTTTTACGGAAAAAAAACTATAAAATGATAGGGTACGAAAAGAACGAATGGGGTGAAAAACAAGGTGTTATGGAAACATTAGAAATACTGGATGCCGTACAGACATTACCGGCGGGACAGAAAATGTTTATAGCGGAAAAAATAATCAAGTCACTGCGAAAAAAAGAACGGCGGGCGCTGTTAAAACACGCCGACGGCGACGCGGATTTTTTAAAATTGTTCGGCGCTATAAAAGACGAAACTTTTGTTGAGCCTGATGATGTCAATACCGAATATGATATACATAAAGAGCCGCTGTAATAGAATTGTTCAAAAACTTCAGTTTTTGAACAAATTCCAATTAAAAACTGCAAAATGCTACGCATTTTGTGAGACTTGTGAGACAACTAACCGAGTTGTTGAACAAGTCCAATGTACTTTGCGGATACGAACATTTGCATATATTACCTAAAAGGTAAATTCATTTCCGTTGAAGAACATTTTAAGAACATACCGCTTAACGAAATAAAAATTCCGGTAATTGTAAAGGCGGAATTACTGTTTGGAATCGAAAAAAGCAAACAAAAAGATGAAAACAAAACTATTTTTAATAGTTTCATTAAAGCGTTTGAAGTAGTCAATCTTAATGATAAAACATTGGATTATTACGCTAAAATACGAAACGAATTAGAACATACCGGAAATATAATAGGCGCTAATGACTTATTCATAGCGTCAATCGTACTTGCGTACAACGGTATATTAGTAACTAACAACACAAATGAATTCGAAAGAATTAAAGGATTAAAGATAGAAAATTGGGTAAAATGATTATTCCATGATATCCCCAGCCCGCCAGCGCCCGCCAGCGGGTTTTCATGCGCTCCGCGCTAGCATACTGTAAGCAGACGCAGGGTTTTGCCTTCTGGTACGAAAACGGCGTTTGCATACGCGGCTGCCAGCCATCGCAAACTTGTTTGCGCCGTTGGCGGCGGAGCGGCTTTTGATTCGATAACGGCGGTCAGGTGTTTGCCGACATCACTCCTCATTGTTAATTGCTTTTTCCTTTTTCCCTTTTACTTCTTACTTGTTTTGGGTAATTGAGCGCGGCGGTTTTATATGATATACTTTTACCATGAAAATAGTACTTACCGGTGTTAAACCAACCGGGATCTTACATATCGGCAACTATTTTGGCGCGATAAAGCCCGCTTTGCTTCTTGCGGAAGAATACGAGGCGCGATACTTTATCGCGGATTATCATGCGTTAAACGTTGTAAAAAACGCTTCAGAATTAAGAGGCGCGATTCGCGGAATCGCCGCCGGCTGGCTTGCCGCGGGTCTTGACCCTGAAAAAGTCATCTTTTACCGCCAAAGCAGCGTTCCCGAAACATTTGAACTCGCGACCATTCTTGCGGCTTTTGCTTCAAAAGGGCTGTTGAATCGCGCTCACGCTTATAAGGCTGCCGTTCAGCGAAATATCGAGCGGGGTGACGACGGGGATGCGGGTATAAACATGGGGCTTTTTACTTACCCGGTTTTGATGGCGGCGGACATTCTGCTGTTCGGCGCCGACCTTGTTCCTGTGGGGCGCGACCAGGTTCAACATATTGAAATGGCGCAGGATATGGCCAAGTCGCTGAATTTCAACTACAAAAAGGACTTGCTTAAAATACCGGAAGCCCTTGTCAGGGACGAGGTTGCCGTTGTTCCGGGTCTTGACGGCCGCAAAATGAGTAAAAGTTATGGCAACACAATTCCGATGTTTTCCAGTAGCGCGGCGCTCCGCAAGCTGATTATGCGTATTGTTACGAATTCGCAGGGTGTAGACGAGCCCAAAAACCCCGATGACTCTCAGATTTTTACCCTTTATAAGCTGTTTGCCGCTGAACCGGAACGCGAGGCTTTGGCTGCGCGTTATCGCGCCGGCGGTATGGGGTGGGGAGAGGCAAAGGAAGAGTTGTTCCGCGTTATGGATGCTGAGCTTGCCCCCCTTCGTGAGCGGTATGACGCTTTTATGTCCGAGCCTGAGCGTTTGGACGCTATTTTAAGGGCCGGCGCGGAGAAGGCGCGGCATATCGCTTCGCGCACTGTGGAACATTTGCGTTCCGCCATTGGTATTGCGCTATGAATATCATCGAATAGGGATAGCGGGGGGGGGGGGGGCTCTTAAAAACTTATTCTACTTCTTTGACTTCGCGGTGTATAAAATTCTTCATGTTTCCACTGTTACAATCATGTACGAACGCTAGTAGACTGATTAGACTAAAAAGGAGAATTTTACCGCCAAGTCGAATAAGTCAAAAAAGTAGAAAAAGTATCACTTTATATCTATGTTACACAATTTATTCGACTTCACGGGTATTTATATTTCTTTGTGTTTAGTGTAATCA
>JAISCO010000240.1 GCA_031265535.1 Spirochaetaceae bacterium
CAGGGCCGACAAAATGTGCCGGAGCAACGGCGTGGGAATGGAGCGCAGCGGAATGACCTAGCCGTTGCGGAGGCCGAGCCGCCTACTGGCGGCGAAGCGTAAACAGTCCTGTTATGCGATGCGCCCCCACTTACATATATTTTTATACTATTATTTTTTAGTAACAATTTTTCACAATGATTTCAAAGTTTTTTACCTCATTAGCAATCGCCCCGCGCCATGGACGGCACGGGGTGGACGGATACTTTTTTCTCATTAATTGTTTCTATTGTTTTAATAATACAAGCAGTAACATCTTTTTCTATATCTGATTGCCAAAACCGTAATACCGTCCAGTCCAATGGTTTATAATACTCATTTACTTTTTTGTCTCGTTCAATATTTCCGCGAATTTTCTTTTGCCAATAATCAGAATATGTTTCCAATTCAGCCTCAAGAGAAGGAAATCCCCTAATTCTCCAATTATTACCATGCCAATAATCACCGTCAATGAAAATCACCAGTTTATATTTTTTTATCGCAATATCAGGCTTGCCGAACAGCCCAACATTTTTCCGGTAACGTATACCCCATTTCCATAACACCTTTCTAAAAAAGACTTCCGGCTTTGTGTCCCTGTCTTTTATCGCGGACATTATTTTATGCGTAATTTCTTTTGTGCGTTTCTTCATTTTTTACATTTATTCGACTTTCCAATTCCCTAATGGTTTTTTATTCAATAACGATTTCCATATTTGCGTTTTAGGCGGTAGCGCACCGACTTTAACAATATCGATAAAGCCTTTTGTTTTCGCCCCGGCATCACTTGATGAAATAGTCCCGGAAAACAATTGTGTTTCTTTTAATTCAATTACTTCCGTTGTTTTGCCTCTAATCGCGTCTCCATAACTTACGGCGAGAATGTTTACCTCGTCAAGTTTCTCCGACAGATATTCCGGCAAAACAAGGGCGGTAGATTTTGAAATATAGTCCGCCAAAACATCCTGCACAAGCCAAATTGTCCTGCCGTTCCACGCTAAAGCAACCTGCGATTTTACAATGAGCTGGCTGACCATTCGCGCCCACACTTGGCGGTAGTTAATTCCCGGCGCATTATGCTCCATTCCATTAAGTATCGCATCTTCACACGCCATAGCGGTTTGGGTACGTTTCTTTTTATCGCCGCCAGAAGTGCTGGAAGTCATAACTTCAATAATTATGAGCGGATCAGTGGGAAAGTCGTCTATCCAGTACTCCGTGTTGCGGTATGCGATCGTATAACCGTTCTTTTCAGCGATCTTTTTTACAATTTCTGGCGAGAAAGAAAGTAATGCCGCTATATCCACAATCTTTTTTCGTTCTATTGCGGAAATAACATAATCGAACGTATAATCAAATGATTTCATTTCATCATCATCGTTTGAAACTTCCATCTTTATTTTTACTTCCGACCACGCCTTATGTGTTTTTATTTTGTCAAGTTCTGAATACTCAGACAGTTTTCGCCTAATATGCAATTGATATTCAGAGAGATTGCTATTTTTTAGCGACAAAAGCCTTCTGGGGCATACTATCCAAGGCTGTTCATTCTCGTGTATTTGCAATGAACATATGCCGGTCTGAATAGTATCTTTACCTTTTATTTTTGCGCGTAGTTTTGCGTTTGACTTTACGTTTATTGCTGATAGATACCTGTTGCCACCGCCATCACATTCATCGTCCATGAATGGACACCATACGCGCTTAAGATTATTTTCTGCCAATTCATTCCAGCAGTTAAGCCGGTAACCGTAAAGTTCAAAGATTTTGCTCATTCAAAAAATTCCTTATTTGTTTTGCCACAGCATAGGCAAGCGGCGGCGGCACTGAATTGGCGACTTGGCGGTGTTGGTCAAGATTTTTGACGGTTCCCGTCCGAGATCGAATTGGGCCGAGCAAAAGATAATCATCGTCATAACCGTGCAAACGCATATATTCGCGTGGTGTTAAATACCTGTCCTCCGTTGGGTGATAAAATATTTCACCGCAACGCAAGGTATTAGATGGCTTTTCGCGGTTAAGGCGCAGATATTTTGTCGTGTCCTTCGGACTTAAATTGCAAAGAATGCTTTTGTCAAGCTGCGTTTGGGACGCAAGATAAAAACCTTCTGGCACATTGGCGATTCGTTCCCGGTCGCGGGGCGGTGTAACATCAACGTGACTATCAGGAACATCAAAAAAAGTCGTGCCGGGTGTTTTCGGCGCGGGTTTTCCCAATCCGGCTAACGCCTCACCTACGGTAACATAAGGCTTTAAGTTAAACAAATTATTTGCCGCTTCTTTGGAAGCGTGTGTGTGTTCGGGAAAACTAAAACCGTTTTTGACATAAGTCGCCACGACCAAAACGCGCTCGCGCAGTTGTGGAACGCCATAATCCGCAGCGCAACAGACTTGCCATTTTGGAGTATAACGCAGTCGTTCCAGTTCTGAAAGAAACGTTTGAAACACCCCGCCTTTTTTGCCGTCCTTGCCTTTTGCCGACAGTAAACCTTTCACCTGTTCAAGAAAAATTACCTTTGGCTTAAATGCTTCGGCAAAACGGATAATTTCAAACAAGAGCGGGCCACGAATATCATTGAGAGAATTTTGTTTTCCCGCAAGTGAAAAAGGCTGGCATGGCGGGCCGCCAAAAAGCAAATCCAATTTACGGGATTTTATTTTGAGTTCCTTCATCAATGTTTGCGGATCAATTTGACATATATCACTTTCGATGACAAGAGTATTTCTTTTTTCCCGCTCACAGGCGGCGCGGAGTGTCTGACAGCAATACTGGTCAAGTTCAATTTCGGCGAGAATTTCAAAACCGGCTTTTTTAACGCCTGAGTCCATACCGCCCGCGCCGGAAAAAAGGCTTAAAGATCGCAAGTCTTTCATTGCCTGTTTTATATTATTTCCTTGTGTGCCGTTCCTTATCATACCTGTAACGGATTTAAATTCCCCTCATTAAACTTTCAAAACGTCTGCGCTGGTGTTCAGAACATCCCTTGAGACCTAAAAAGCATCTTTTTAGACACTCAGAAGGTCTATTGCGACATTCTAAACCTACCCGAAGACGTTTTTAACTTCCTCACCGATGTTCTGAACGTCTTTAGAGACGTTAAAAACATCTATTTTGAGGTTTAAAGCCTCCTCAAATATCTAAAAACATCTTCTTTGATGTTCAAAGCCTCTTTCTTGATGTTTTGAACATCCACTGCTAATCCGGACTATTCTTCGTCCGGTATCCCTTCCGTTGCGCTACCTTTCCACTTTCCGCCCGGAAGGCGGATTTTCAAGTCCTCAAAAATCGCCTTTGCTCCTGGAATGTCGTCCTTTGCCCGCAGCCTGAACATTGTGATAGAAGGCAAGGGCTGCGTGGTATGCCTCGCTTCCAGCGGTCATGATTGTGTCCTCAATTGCCCCTTCCAATTGTTTTGCCGGAGTCAAAAGGCCCCAAAGCCCGTGAGCGTCGGCAAAATCTACATCAAAAGCCGTCATGTCCAGATAGCTGGGGGTCAATGGGGGGGTTGCCATGGGCTTTTTCCACAAAAGCAAGGCTTTTGTCTCCCATTTTAAGCATAGTTTGCCGTTCATGGGGCGTTAAAGCAATGGTATGAGGCGTTAATTGTTGTATCACGGCTGAAATTTGACTGTTAACCTGTGTTATGACCGTTTCCGGTATGGCGGTTGTATGTTTGTCGTCCTTCATAAGTCTCTCCCTAGGACTAATTTTATTCAGTGTAACATAAAAAACATCTGTCAACAAGTGGTTCTACTGCGTCTGAAAAAAATATTGTCTACCAAATGACAGGTTTGGAGCGATTGCCCCCATAGAAGGTGGTGTAAGCCACCTTCTGCCCTATGCCAATGCGTATTACGCCGGAAGGCGATGTCTCACACCGCTCCAAAACAATAAAAAATTATTAATTCGCGGATGTGCTAATTCGTCACCACAAGTGATGATAAATTTCCCCGCGCCACGGATGGCGCGGAGTGAGATAAATGCATGGCAAAAGAACTTTGACAAACTTTGATTTACGTTATTATTTTTTGTCATTTAATTCTTAAATAATTTTCCACTATATTTTCCAGAAAATTTGGGGGCGTTTCGCATAACGTCACGATAGACGCTATGGGATGTCAGTATAAGATAGCCGACCAGATCGTTGCCGCCGGAGCCGATTATCTATTTGCTTTGAAGGAAAACCAGAAAACCCTGTATGAGGATGTGAAAACGTATTTTGAAGGGTTTGACCGGACTCATCCGGACCCGGCTGTGGCCGTGCATACGAACTTTGACGTGGATCATGGCCGGCTTGAGAGTCGGTTTCATGGGATTACTTCTGATGTAAGCTGGCTTATTGAGCGGCATCCTGCCTGGAAGAGCATCAAATCGATAGGGATGATTGATTCCCAACGGGAGACAGGCGACAAGGTTTCTTTTGAACGGCGTTTGTATATTTCCAGTCTTCCCCCGGACTCCGAGTTATTTGCAGCCACGGGGCGGGGACATTGGGGGATAGAGAACTCGCTGCATTATGTATTTGATGTGGCGTATCGGGAGGATGGGGGGAGGATAAAGAGTGGGGAAGGGCCTGAGAACTGGGGATATTTCCGGAAGATAGGGATGACGGTGGCGAGGGGAGACCGGGGGTCGAAGGACAGTGTGAAGAGCCGGGTGAAACAGATGGCGTGGTCTGAT
>JAISCO010000324.1 GCA_031265535.1 Spirochaetaceae bacterium
GCTAAATTGCCAACAAAGAATGGCTAAAACGGCTCAAGTTTTGAGAAATTTGAATGAAAACTTTTTCGACTTCTTCGACTTAGCGGTTAAAAATTTCTGTGGGTCAAGTTAAGCCCCAACGGCGCAAACAAGTTTGCGTTGGCGGGAATACGCTAACGCGGAGCGTATGTAAAACCAGCTGGTGGGCGCTGGCCGTTGCGTATGCCAACCGCCCTTGCCTTACCGGAGGCACGGAGTGAAGGCTGCTTTTGGTATGCCGGCGCGGAGCGCATGTGCCTCCATGGCAAATGTCAAAGCCCCGAAGGCTGCTATCAACTTGAACACATCTCCGCCGCCAACGGCGCAAACAAGTTTGCGTTGGCGGGAATACGCTAACGCGGAGCGTATGTAAACCCGCTGGCGGGCCGGCGCGGAGCGCATGTGCCTCCATGGCAAATGGGGGGTGGAAAAAAAAAATATATATGCTATTATTCCTTGTTATATTATTAGAAACATCCGATGACTGAAGTTTTCGGGTGATCTCATTACCAATCTAAGGAGAGTAAAAAATGAGAAAAACAATACGGGGCGTTGCCTGTGCGGCAATGGCGGCATGTATTTTCTTTGCCGGCTGTAAGGGCGATTCGGACACAGTTAAGATAGGGGGAATATTCCCGCTATCAGGCGATGTGGCAGTTTATGGCGTTGAAGCGCGGAAAGGCGTCATGCTGGCAATTGAGGAAATCAACACGGCGGGCGGCGTCAATGGCAAAAAAGTTGATTTAGTATATGAAGACGACGAAGGAAACCCTGAAAAATCGGTTAACGCGTACAACAAACTTACGGCGAAAGATAAAGTAAACGTAATCATAGGCAGCTTAACATCGGGGTGTACCATAGCCATTACGTCAAAAGCCCAGGCGCAAAAAGTAGTCGTAGTAGCGCCGGCAGCGACCGCGGAAGACGTTACAAACGCGGGAGATTTTATTTTCCGCGCGTGTTTCATAGACGCATTTCAGGGAACAGTCGCCGGACGCTTTGCCGCGGACGATCTTGGGACAAAGAACGCGGCCATCCTCTATGACAACGGCAACGATTATTCAGTAGGGCTCAAAGACAGCTTCATGGCGGCGTATGCGCAGCAAGGCGGCGTCATTGTAGCAAACGAATCTTATACCGGCAGCGACGTTGATTTTAACGCCCAGATAACAAAGATAAAGGCCGCGAATCCCGACATAGTATACCTACCCGATTACTATAATAAAGTCGCGCTGGTAGCAAAGCAGCTCCGCGCCCAGGGAATAAACACCCCAATCGCCGGAGGAGACGGCTGGGACGGCCTTACCGAAAACGCGGGAGACGAAGTGTTGAACGGCTATTACTCCAATCACTATGCGGCGGATTCCACAGACACGAAAGTACAAAATTTTGTAAAAGCGTTTCAGGCTAAATTCGGGACCATTCCAAATTCATTCGCCGCGTTAGGGTACGATTCAATGTATCTTATCCGTGACGCGATGCTCGCCGCCGGCTCATTCGATTCGACCGCGATTAAAAACGCGCTCGCCGCGATAAACGGCAGCTATGTTACCGGCAGATTATCGTTTGACGCAAAACATAATCCCGTTAAATCGGCCGTTATTGTGGAAATCGTTAGACAAAACGGCAACCTGACTAATGTGTACAAAGCAACGGTAGACCCGCAGTAATTTAAATGGAGCTGTCTGGAAAACTAAATCACTCAATCTCCGGGCAGTTCTTTCATTATTTTAGCGTGAGGTGGGACAAAGAGTAAAAAGTCCGCGAATGGATTATGCTAATCTACGCAAATGCGCCATAAATGGCGGCGCTAATGCATCCGAATAATTCGCGTTACCCCCTATGGGGCGCAATTAGCGTTCATTCGCGGACTTTCCTGATATTTCATCGAACTCTATTATTTTGTTAGTGAAACTTGACGGCAATAGAATTGTCGAACAAGTCCATATTAGGATTTTCATGGATAAAGAAAAGAACACCATTGGAAGAAATAAAACAAATATGCCGGCATCCGCGCCGTCCAGTAATAGTATATTCGGCGGCGCCCATATCAAAAAACTTGTGGATAAACTGATAGCAAGCTACGAAGAAATTGAAAAAACAATCAAAATTGATTCCGTTTATCAACTTAACCGTTCAGTACTGATAGATACAACTGAAAAATTAAGACGGCTGATTTTCCCCGGGTATTTTGTAAAAAAATATATTACAAAAAGTTTTATAGAGTACCAGACCGGCGAACTTGTTGAAGAAATTTTTTTTGATTTGACAAAACAGATAGCGATAGCGTTGTGCCACCGTAAAGACGGCTCGCCCTGCCATGACGCGGCAATGGAACAGGCCGAAAAATTAGTATATACATTTTTATCAAAACTTCCGCAGATCAGAAAATATCTTGCGGCGGATGTTGACGCGGCGTTCGACGGCGACCCGGCGGCATACAGCAGGGATGAAATAATATCATCGTATCCCGGCATCTACGCCATAATGATATACCGTCTGGCGCATGAATTATACCTGCTGAATATCCCGCTGATCCCCCGCATAATGACAGAGTATGCCCATAACTCCACGGGAATTGATATTCACCCCGGCGCGACAATAGGGAGCCATTTTTTTATTGACCACGGCACAGGCATCGTAATCGGCGAAACAACAGTGATAGGCAAAAATGTAAAGATATATCAAGGGGTCACACTAGGCGGCCTTTCTACACGCGGCGGTCAGACACTGCAAGGCGTAAAACGTCATCCGACGATAGAGGACGATGTAACAATCTATTCGGGGGCGTCAATACTTGGCGGTAATACGGTGATAGGATGCGGCGTTATTATAGGCAGCAACGCCTTTGTTACAAAATCCGTTCCCGCAAAGACGCGCGTAAGCGTTAAAAACCCGGAGCTTCAGATACTGACAAGCGAATCAAAAAATGCTGAACATCAGGAATTTAAACAAACTGAATTCTGGGATTGGGTAATATGACATTTTGAATGGGCTTGCTTTTGTAGGCGGCGAGGGGCCGGACGCGGAATTATGCGTCCGGCTCGCGGGCGAGGCGGACTTGACAGTTGCCGCCGATTCCGGCCTTATACACGCTGAAAA
This sequence comes from Spirochaetaceae bacterium, assembly GCA_031265535.1. Lineage (GTDB taxonomy): Bacteria > Spirochaetota > Spirochaetia > Treponematales > Breznakiellaceae > JAIRMY01. Next base: position 3,121 of record JAISCO010000324.1, read on the forward strand.
CGCGGGAGTGCGTCCCGACTGGATAGTCGGGGATATGGATTCGCTTGATGACATTTCGCGGCTTGACAAGTATCCGCCGAACCGCGTGCTGCGTTACCCCGCCGATAAAGATTTTACCGATACAGAGCTTGCTATAAATCTGCTTTTTGAAAAAGGCTGTGATAATATTACGATTGCGGGCGGCGGCGGCGGCCGGCTCGACCATATACTTGCTATAGCGGCGTTATTCGAGCGTGAACACGCCCCGCGCCGCTGGCTTACCGCGCGGGAAGAAATAGTTCTTGTATCAAACGAATTTCATCATGCTTCAAAAAAAAGCCGCATAGTTTCCATTTTCCCGCTGGGAAACGGCCCGTGGAAAGCGCAAAGTTCGGGGCTCAAATGGCCGCTAGACACAGCCGCCGCTTCCACGATGTGGAAGCGGGGCTTTTTTGGCATAAGCAACACGGCGGAAACCGGCGAGTTTACACTAAAAGTTTCCGCGGGCAATTTTCTAATCGTTATAATCGGATAGAATTGTCCGGTCAATGATCAGCGCTGAGCGACCCGGGTCGACCCGGTTACTGTGATAGCACGCTCACGGTTAAATTGAGCGTCGCGGTAGTACGGATTCAAACGCAAAGCCTGATTAAAATCCGCGGCAGCATTGGAAAAATCGCCAATGTTAGCAAAAGCGACGCCGCGATTATTGTATGCTATCGCGTATTCAGGATATATCTTTATAGCTTCACTAAATTGTAAAACAGCCTCGTTAAAACGCCCGTATTCGTTCAATTTTATTCCCTGAAGGTTGTAAATTCCCGCAATGGGGTCAATAAAAATTTGCTGCTCCAAATTGCTGAGCGCCGTAATTCGTGTTTTACTTGTCGGATTGATTACAGTTTGGGGGCGCGTCTGCGATTGCGGCGTAGAGTAGTTGTATCCTTCATTTGTCTGTTCTATCTTTTGAGCCGGAAGTGTTTGCCGGAACATACTGCCGTAAGGGTAAACCGGCGGCGTTTGATACTGTTGCGAGGCAGATTGAGTAAATCTTGGCGGACTGCCGGGCGTTGATACCCGTGCCTGATTAACAGTATTGCTTGTTTGTCCGGGAAGATTTGTTTTTGTCGCGGATACCGGTACGTATGAATCAACTGTTCTGTTTACAGGAATAACGCCCCCTTGCCGTGTTTGAGCGGCAGCCGGCATAACGTATGCCGGCTGCGCGGCAGGCTGCTGATACGCCGATTGCGCAGTTGATTGCCGGTACACCGGCTGCACGGCAGGCTGCTGATACGCCGATTGCGCAGTTGATTGCTGATACGCCGGCTGCACGGCAGGCTGCTGATACGCCGATTGCGCAGTTGATTGCTGATACACCGGCTGCGCAGCAGGCTGTGAGCGGAAGCTGCCGCTTAAATCATACTCTGTCGCAATTGTTATGCCTTTGGCCTGCATCTTTGCCGCTAAATTCCTAAGATTGTGCAAGGTAAATGCGGAATCCGGATTAAGGTTCATAGCATACTCATAATCGGACTGCGCGGACGCATAGTCGCCTAATTTTTCATAGGCAATGCCGCGGGCATTATATATGTCCGGATTGTTTGGATTAAGGTTTGCCGCAAATGTAAAATCTTGAATCGCTTCGGCAAATTCGCCGTTCATCGACTTTAGTCTGCCTTTTTCAAAATACTCGTTTGCCGACTGCGCGACAGCACATACAGTTGCCAAAACTATTAAGGCAAAAAGCGAAAAGGCAAATTTAGCCCCAAATGTATTGTTATTCATTTTTCCCTCCCGTGAATAATGTAATACATTGTTACCATATCATTAAAAAATATTTATGTCAAGCCCGCCAGCGGGCCCGCCAGCGGGTTTCTCATGCGCTCCGCGCCGGCATACCCAAAGCGAACTTTACTCCGTGCCTTAGGG
>JAISCO010000347.1 GCA_031265535.1 Spirochaetaceae bacterium
TAGGCTGTGTCAAAACTCAAAAAATCGAAATTACACCGCTATATATAGCGTTATTAAACCGTATAATAAAGAAAATAACGCTATATATGGAAGCGACAATGACTTTTGACACAGGCTGGCATGTAAACCCGCTGGCGGGCGCGTATGCTAATCGCCTTTTTCGAACCCTAAGGCACGTAGCAAAGTCTGCTTCCGGTACGCTAGCGCGGAGCGCATGTAAACCCACTGGTGGGTGGCGTTATACTCTCATCATCCAGCCGGTGGGGCCGGCGTTCTTTCCGTACTGGATATCTTTGAGGGCGGCGCGGATTTCCGCCGTAAAATCACCACAGATTCCGCCGTTAAACTCAACCATTTTGCCGTTATACGTGATGGCTTCAACCGGTGTAGCTCCTGCCGCCGTGCCGCTGACAAAACATTCGCGGCTTTCGGACATGGCTTCATCTATGCTTATCCTTCGCTCAACGACTTTTACGCCCTTTTCGCGGGCAAGCGTTATGATGCTCTCGCGCGTGATGCCGGGAAGAATGGTGTCGCCAAGTTCCGGCGTTACAAGTTCGCCGGATTTTAAGTAAAAGAATATGTTGCAGGAGGAGCCTTCCTCTACATAGGAACGCTCGGCGGCGTCAAGGAAAATACACTCCATAAAGCCCGCCTCCGCCGCCTCGTGCTTGGCCAATGCGGAGATTACATAGTTCGACGCCGCTTTTATCCAGCCGGTGCCGTTAACTGTCGCCCTTATACGCTTACTTACAACCGCGCCCTTCAATCCGGTCTCGAAGTAGGCGCTCACTGTAGTACAAATAATCATTACCCACGGTTCATCGGAAAGTTTTACGCCGACCCCTCCTTCCGAATAAGTGAACGGCCTTATATATACGGCGTCCGCTGTGGAAAATGCGTCTTTTTCCCATTCCGGCTTGTAGGCAGGCGCAAAGCCAAGCGCGGCGTTACGGCGCACAACCTCAAAGCAGGCTTTTACAAACAAATCTTCGGGGAAGGGCGGCATACAAAGCCCCTCCATTGACTTATGGAATCGCGCCGCGTTCCTGTCCGGTCTAAACATCGCAAGCGAGCCGTCCTTTTGCGGGAAGGCTTTAAGCCCCTCGAATACGCTCAATCCGTACTGCGTGGAATAATTAACCAGCGGCATATCGTTAAAATAATTGCGGGACGCGATCAGGCGCTCACGTTCAATTTCCGGCAGCGCATCCTCCTCCGCCTTAGTCTTGTGCGGTTTTTCGATAAATTCCTCTGTCCATGAACCTGAAAACTTTGCGCGGTACATGACCGGATAACTGTTCAAAGAAAATGCCATAACAAGGCTCCTTTTTCAATTTTTTCAATTTTTCCATTTTTTTTTATTAAGCGCTTGCAAAACCCCCGGTTTTGCAAAAGCCTGAGCGCGTAAGCCGGCCGTAAACTAAAGTTTACGGCCGGCTTAGCTACGGTCAATTTCCGAATAGCTCTATTCGTCGCTTTCCTGCGCTTTGAACGCCGCCGCCGCTTTGATAACATCCTCGGCGATTTTGCCGGATATAGGCGAGTAGTGGGAAAATTCCACGCCGAACGAACCGGTGCCGCTTGTTATCGAGCGCAGGTCTATAGAATAGCGCAAAAGTTCCGAAGCGGGAACCTGGGCTTTTACTTCCTCAATGCCGCCGCCCAGTGACAGTTCACCAAGTATCTTGCCGCGCTTACTGGAAAGATCGCTCATCACATCACCCAGATACTTGCTGTCCACAAAAACATTCAGTTCCATCACCGGTTCAAGCAGGATTGGAGATGCCAGTTTCATGGCTTCGCGGAAGGCGTTCCGCGAAGCCAGCTTGAACGACAATTCGGAGGAATCCACCGGATGATACTTGCCGTCAACAATTTTTACTTCAACATCTACGACAGGGTATCCGGCGACAACACCGTGCGCCATGCCTTCAGCAACGCCTTTTTCAACGCCGGGTATGTAGTTCTTTGGAACCGCGCCGCCAAAAATCGCGTTAATAAATCTATAATTTTCGTTGCGCGGCAGCGGCGCTATCTCAAGCACAACCTTGCCGTACTGCCCGTGTCCGCCGGTCTGCTTTTTGTGGGTATACTCGGCGCTTGCCGTTTTTGTAATTGTTTCGCGGTACGCGACGTGGGGAATATGCGTATTAACCTCAATCTTTTGACTCTGCTTGGCCTTTTCCAGAATCATGTTGATATGAAATTCCCCCATGCCGGATATAACGGTTTCTTTTGTTTCAGGGTTAAACACACAACGGAACGTATGGTCTTCTTCCGCGGCGCGCATAAAGAAATCCCCCAGTTTATCATCATTCTTTTTTTCAACGGCGTTCACGGCGACAGAATGAACAGGGGCGGGCAGGCGCAGCGGCACAAAATGCCAGTCCACACTCGCGGCGGCTACGGTGTCGTTAGTCTTCATCGTCATTGACTTGTTAACAATACCCACATCACCCGCGTCCAGTTCTCTAATTTCTTCAAGTTTTTTGCCTACACAGGTAAAAAGTTTTCCAACACGTTCTTTTTTATTTTCGGTAACGTTAAAAACATCGGAATCCGGCGTCAATTTACCGCCTATCACTTTTATCCACGACAGTTTTCCGGAAAATTGATCGTGGTTTGTCTTAATTACAAGAGCGCTGAATGCCGCCGCCGGGTCCAGCGGAACCGTCTTTTCCGTTCCATCCGCCATTTGTATAATATCTTTGGCCGTCAATGGCGAGGGGCATATAGTGTCAAAGAAATTAAGCGCCGGAACAAGGCCGGAATTCTTCAATGCGGCGGACGCGAAAACCGGTGTAAACCTGCAATCCGCAAGCGCCTCGGCAAGCCCTTTTTGAACTTCCGCTTCTTCCAAAGAACCGGTGTCAAGAAATTTTTCCATCAGCGTGTCATCCCCGTCCGCCGCGGCCTCGGCAATTTTCCCCAGCGCCTCCTCAGCCGTCTTTTTGAATTCATCCGGAATGTCCGCCTCTTTTTCGATGGCCGCAGCGGACGCAAAGTAAGCCTTGTGATTCAGAGCGTCGATTACGCCTTTATAATCCGCTCCCGAGCCCATAGGCAGCGTAATGGGGACGGTATTCGCCTTTAATTTTTCCTTAATGTCGGCAAGGACACGCTCAAAATCCGACTTGCCGTCATCTAGTTTGGTAATGACTATACCACACGGTTTCTTGCGCGCTTCAAGATTGCGCCATAATTTTATGGTTTCTATCTGGACGCCGGCCCTGCCGTCCACCGCGACAAGCGCGAATTCGCATGAGCGGTACGTTAAAATTACATCGCCCACAAAATCAGAAGCGCCGGGCGTATCAAAAATATTTATCTTTTTTTCGCCGCGGACAACATTTGCCATCGCCGTATGTATCGAAATCCTGTGTTCAAGCTCTTCCGGCGTAGAATCGCTCACCGTTTTGCCGGATTCAACAGTTTCAGGTTTTTGTATAACACCGCCCGCAAAGAGCAAACGTTCAAACAATGTTGTTTTTCCTGTACCGCCATGCCCGGAAATCGAGACATTCCTAATCGAATCAGTCGTAAAAGTCATCAGAAACCCCCATAATTTGTTTGGCTTAGTTTACACCATTACACGGCGGCTAGCAACCCACCAGCCCGCCAGCGGGTTCTCATGCGCTCCGCGCTAGCATACCGGAAGCATCCGCCAGCGGGTTCTCATGCGCTCCGCGCCGGCATACCCAAAGCAGCATTCACTCCGTGCCTTCAGTCTGAAAACGGCGATTGGCATACGCGGCTGGGGGCGGTGCTTTGCTTTGGTATTCGTTTTTTGGGCGCATTTTCGGCGCGAAGCACTGAAAACCGGGCTTTCCGCTCCAATTCCGCAAACTTTACCGCAGGTAAAGTCCGTTACCTACGGTAACGCTTGCGGGATTTCCACTGCAATCCCTTGCGTGGAGGAGTTTCCGGCTTCGCCGGAAGAAGAATATTTTACCTCAAAGTCGAAAAAGTTGAAGAAGGAAAGAGAAATAGAGGGGCTCTTAAAAACTTATTTGACTTATTTAACTTCGCGGTTTATCAAATTCTTCATGTATCCACTGTTAGAGGGTGGGGACAAAACAGTGCGGTGCACTGTTTTGCCGCCTGTCTTACCCTATAAGGAAGGACAAGACCGGAATGTTCGCCAACGAAGTTGGCGCGCACAGCGGAATGAGGACTATGGAGCGAGGGGGAGCCGCGACAAAAAATTTATCATAAACTTCAAAATTCTGACAGTTTATGATTGATGCGCTTCCCCTTTTTATTTGAAACCGGCTCAACTGCTAATTGTTAATTCCTCATTGCTAATTATTAACTGTTCCTTTTTACCATAAATTTTCTAAAAATAAAACTGCTGTAATACTATAAATTGCGCTTGACAAAAAAAATTTTGTGCCATAAGATGAATCATACGGTAGAAACCGTAGCCGTTTCCCTTCATTGTCCATGACGGACGTGTGGTAAGTTTGCCGAAGCAAATCCAGAGACACATAAAAATTTCTCGTTTACGAGAAGTATTCTGTTTGAAGAATACGCCGTAATTAGACCGCGACATAGTGGTCGCCGGTAGTTTACCGGCAGACGGTCCGATACGGCAGGTCTTCATTTCACTTGCTCCACATTTAAGGAGGACAAGTATGTACAAGATTCATTTGGCAGGCAGGTATTTTGGCGCGCTGATGCTCGCCGCATTCCTCGCGCTTTCTTATCCTGTCTTTGCGCAGGACGCGGCGGCATTGGAAACCGCTGAATTCAATCACCCCCCCCCCCCCCATCCAATAGCGAAACTGTAGCCGCTAAAGAAGCATCCGAAAGCGACGACGCCGTTATTCTGCCGGCAGCTTCTGTCATGGCGGAACGCGAGACGGCGGAACATATAAGCCAGGAACAGATGATCGAACGCGGCGACACAAATCTTGCCGAAGCGTTGCGTTGGATCCCCGGAGTTTACCAAAACGGCGGACACCCGGGTTCGGAAACCGGCAATGTCGGCGCGCGCGGCGTTATCGGAGGAATAACTTATGCGGATGCTCTGTCGTATGTCGTTGACGGCATTGTATTAGGGGCAGGGGACGGCGATTCTTTTGGCGCTAATGTTGACCCCGCAAGCATCCAAGTTGGAGGGATTGAAAGCATTGATGTTATGAAGGGTTATACATCGGTGCTGCTCGGTCCGAATATTTCTCTTGGAGCAATAGTCGTTAAAACCAGAAAACCGCAAAGAGGGCTTGAATTAAATACCAGAACCGGGATAGATATGGATGCCGGCGGTTTTGGCGCTTCTATCAGCAGTTTAACCGCCGGTACACGGCTTGGAATGTTTTATGCGCGGCTGGGTGTTCAGGAAAAATATGTTGACCACTGGCGGCTTTCGGAATCTTTCAAACCCAGGCGGGCCCTCGTTCAGGATGGAGGCGTCGAGTTTCAGGGGGAAGGGAACAGGGTATTTTCTGATTCTAATACCTTTGGCTTGAACACCATATTCGGTGCGAACCCGCTCGACAATCTTGATATATGGGCGACGTATACTTTTAACAATCGCGATGAAGGCTGGGCGCCTCCCAGAACAAATGGGACGCTGACACCACGCGCAGACAGTTTTAACCGTTTCAGACATTCCGCGACGATTAATGCGGAATGGGAACCGGACAGGTTCAGTTTGGGCCTGCACGGTTATTTTGAAGCTAACTTGCAGACTAACGGAAAGCCGTATCCTTATGGCTCTGGTGACACTGCTGCTGTCACAAGATGGGAATCAATCCAGAACGGGCAAGTTACCGAAAGCTATTTTAAAAACTATTCTTACGGAGCGAATCTCAATGGCAGTTATGAAATCAACGACTGGAGCAAAATAGCGGCAGCGCTGCAATTCAGGCAAAACATTTATAATATTGACGCATACAAAACCGGAACATTGGAAGATCAAACCAGGTGGATAAACGACTATGTTGAAAATATTTATTTTGGCGGCGCCGAATACACGGTAAAACCATTTAAGGCCTTTACCGCAGTTGCGGGTTTTGGCGTTGATATGCTCGCCCCGGTAAGCATGAAAAGAATACAAACGCCCGGCGATGTCTCGTTGTCGGCAGACGCCGGCAATTTCAACGCGATACCACAGTGGGCAGTGGCTGCGTTCTACGATCTCGCCGAACATCACGAACTCCGTCTTACTTATGCCAAGAAAAATCGCTTTCCCGCCTATTCAGAAAAACAGGCGGGAACAGACACTCACAGCAATAGCATCAGTGATACGACGAAACCCAATCCGGATTTAAAACCGCAGCAGGCTCATCATTTTGAATTCGGTTACAAAGGTTATTTCCTAGATCGCATACGTATCATGCCGACTGTCTATCTTGACTATGAGTTAGACAAAATCGCATCGGTTACACTTGTGGACGACCCGGATGGCTTCACTTCCCAACGTGAGAATATTAACAAAAACCTGTACTATGGCTTTGAGTTTTCGATGGAAATGTTTCTTAACGACTACTTTAACATGGGCGGCTCTTTCTCCATCAGCACAAGCAAAATTCTGGAATATTACACTAACCCGGCCAATCCTATCAAAGTTGATTATACCGGTTTAGGAGGATTTCCTTTGTTCACCGCGAATGGTTATTTTACCATTACACCCTTTACCAACATGGATACGGGCATAGTTAAGAATATCAGATTCATACCGCGCTTTGAATATTTTGGAGACAAATACACCGGTTCTCCGGCGCCGGACAATAACTGGGACAGAAACGCCTCATCATGGTACGCGGGCTATGTGCTTGTACATTTTGGCGCTTTTACCAATATCGGCGAGCATTTTACGGCGTCTTTTTCTATCAACAACTTGTTTGACAAACTTTATTACTGGTCGCAAGAAGCGCCGGGCAAGGGCCGCACCTTCAACATATCGGTCGGCTATACGTATTAGCGGAATACCGATTTGGTACGGAAGTTTCTTTACGTACCAAATCGGCCTTCATAATGTGAAGGCAATATTTTTATTCAGGAGAATTAAAATGAAAAAAGGATTACTATTCGCTCTTTTAGCGGGCGTTCTTTTAAACGGCGTATTCGCGCATGACTGGTTTGCGGCGCTCGGTGAAACAAAAGCCTATAATTCAGGTGATAACGTTCCGGTGTATGTTTATTCCACGCACCATTTATTTGTCGGGGAATCGATACCGGATAGAAGGGGTAACACTTTTTATGTGTTACAGAACAACACGCTTGTCGATACCAGGGTAACAGCGGCCCCGGACGAGGCGCTAAAAGTGCTAAAAGCCAGCTTTACCCTCCCGTCCGGCGCGTCGAGCATAGTTGTAGTCAACAGGAATCCCAGTTTCAGCGCTATAACAACATCGGGCAGCTATAGGTCGGGAACGAAGGTGACTCTAAAAGCGTTGGGCCTTACGGTCAGCAAGGCAAGCTATAGTGAGGGGTGGTGCAAAATCTACGTTAATCCCGCATCAAACGATTCGTCTTTTTCAAAGCCGTTGGGCCTGCCGCTGGAAATCGTGCCGGTAACAAATCCCGCGGATATAGCGCTTGGAAAAGCGGCCGTATTCAAAGTTCTGCTGAACGGCCAGGCCCTGCCCAATGCGGGAATTTCCGCGACCTACAAAAAGTACAAACCCAACGAAGAAGACGCATGGGCCGTAAAAGACATCAAGACAGACGCCAGAGGACAGGTATCAATAAATATACCGAATACGCGGGACGCAAGGGATTTATGGATAGTAAAAGCCGCGCATACCCGCGCAGCCGGAAATAATCCAAACTACGATGAAGAAAACTTTACTTCATTGGTTTCGTTCAACGTAACGAAATAGCGCGGACAAACGGAGGACGGCGGGAATGGCAGTAAAACACGCTTCAAAAACCAAACTGGTTATATTTCTTGTTTCCGCCGTTCTTCATGCCGCGCTTTTGTTTTTTGTAATTTTTAACACGCGGGCAAAAGCGGCGGAAATTGAAGAAGCAACGCTTATAAGCCTTGTGGATGTTTCGGAAATAAGAGAGGAACCAAAGCCGGTTATTGTCAGGCCCAGGGTCATAGAGGCTCCTAAAGAAGTTAT
>JAISCO010000181.1 GCA_031265535.1 Spirochaetaceae bacterium
GGGTAATCGTGTACGCACGAACCAGTGATGATAATGACAGTCTTGCCTGGATCGATGAAAAAGGAGGTATGATCTCACAATCACCGCAGGAAATTCTTAAAGCTCTAAAATGCGATTACGATGAGCTGCCGCTTCCCCGGCAGGAAAATCACCACACCCTTACCACTAAGGCAGTAGTGTACATCAGTGAATTCAATGATAAAATAGGCGGACAGCTTGGCAGGAAAACCGGTGCCCGCTACCGGGCCTATACCCGTCTTGATCAATGGGTGCTCGCCAATAAAGACGGCCTCTTTATCACCGAAGAAATCAAGCGTACCCACCAGGACATTTACCGTTTTCCCCTCAAGGAAGATGCCGTAGACGCAATCAACCGTGAATTAAAATCCGGCATAGACGACGAAAAGCTGGTGGAAATGCTATGCAGCCTGAACGAGCAGGATAAACTTTGCATAAAGAACGAAGATGAACAGGAAGTAAAAGAAGCGCATATAATCTGTTCAATGGGGTTGGTATAATGGACAAACTGTCAAAACTGCGTTTTTCCGAACTGGTAAATAAATTTGAACTGTCCGTTCTTTTCAACATCCTCGGTTGGGACAGTTTTCAAACCACGAACAGAATAGACGTAAAAGGCAGCAAATACACCATCTCAGGCATTGCACAGAAAAAGGATTTCTGTGTTCTGGAATGTGTGGTAGACAAAATTCCTGATGCGGCAATCAGAAAACAGTTTGAAAAACCATTAACCAGATTGTACTTTGATCATCTCCTTGTTTTCATCAACAAGAATAAAACTGCTCAATTCTGGCAGCTTCCCCTGCGGGATGAAGGGAAGCTAAAACGCCTGGTCTCTTTCGCATGGCACAAAGGGCAGGACCCCGAAGGGCTGTATCAGAAATTCCGCAACATTGTCTTTACCCTTGACGAAGAAGAAAATATCACCCTGCTTGACGTAAAAGAGCGGGTAACGACGAGCCTTTCCGCTAACAGTGAAAAAGTTGTTAAAAGATTTTATACAGAATTCTCCAAACAGCATGAGGCCTTCCTTGCCTTTATCAAGGGTATAGATGACGCTCTCCCCGATAAAGATAACTTCAACAAAAAATGGTACGCCAGCCTGATGATGAACCGCCTCATGTTCTGTTATTTCATCCAGAAAAAACGCTTCCTTGACTGGAATGACAACTATCTGCAAGATAAGTTAAAAGAATGTAAGAAATTAAAAGGTACCGGCAATTTCTACGGCTTTTACCGTTCGTTCTTGTTGGAACTCTTTCATGATGAATTAGCCAATCCTGCAGAAAAACGCAGACAAAAGAAAATCCCGGTCGAATTCGGTGATATTCCCTATCTGAATGGAGGCCTTTTTGAAGTACATTACCTCGAAGAAACCTATAAAGATATTGCCGTACCAGACGAAGCTTTTCAAAATATATTTGATTTTTTCGATGAGTGGAATTGGCACCTTGACACCCGCATAACCGCAAGCGGGAAGGACATTAACCCTGATGTTATCGGTTATATTTTTGAAAAGTACATCAACAACCGCGCCGACATGGGCGCATACTATACCAAAGAGGACATCACCGATTATATCGGCAAAAACACGATAATCCCCTTCCTGCTGGAAAAGGTAAAAACATATCATTCCGCGCCTTTTGCGCCGGGAGGCGGTTTTTGGCAATATTTACAGGATTCCGGTGATGAATATATCTACGACGCGGTCAAGAAAGGCGCCGGGGGGGGGGGGGGTATCGATGAAATTGATATACCCGAAAATATTAAAACCGGTATCGATACCAAGAAACCTAATTTGCTTGAACGCCGCAAGTACTGGAATACCGCGACACCGGAAGAAACCGGCCTGCCAACGGAAATCTGGCGCGAGACTATCGCCCGGCTTGAAAGGTATTTTGAATTGAAGCGTAAAATCGAAAAAGGCACGATTGCCGAAATCAACGATTTAATCACATGGAACCTGAATATTCGCCGTCTGGTACAGGACTATCTTGAACAGACTGCGGACAAAGAATTTGTCCGAAAATTCTATAAGGCGTTAATCAGTATCACCATTCTTGACCCAACCTGCGGCTCAGGCGCATTCCTCTTTGCCGCCCTTAATATTCTTGAGCCGCTCTATGAAGTATGCTTACAGCGCATGGAAGAATTTTATAATGAAAATCCCAAAGGCAACAAAGATTTTGAAGACCGCTTGCAGCCACTGCTTAACGGCGAACACCCCAGCCGTGCCTATTATATTTTCAAAACGATTATTTTAAACAACCTTTACGGCGTTGATCTGATGAAAGAAGCGGTAGAAATTGCCAAGCTGCGCCTGTTCCTCAAATTGGCCGCCGAGGTTGACCCCTCCCGCCGCAAAAAGAACTTCGGCCTGGAACCCCTGCCGGATATTGATTTTAATATTCGTTCCGGCAATACCCTGGTTGGTTTTGCTACCGAAAAGCAGCTTGAGGAAGTGGTAAAAAATACTGAAGGCGATTTGATTTATGAAGAAAGGGTTGCAGAATTAAAATCGGCTTGTGAAATCGCCTCTGCAAGTTTTACCCATTTTAGGCAAATGCAGATGGTCGTCAGTTCCGATAGTGCTATTATTCGCAGAGCTAAACATGATTACGCAAATGCCATTATAAGGCTGGATGAAAAACTTAACCGCTATCTGGCGGACACTTACGGATTGGGAACAAATACTCAATGGAAAAGTCAAAATGAAAAAGAACAGGCATACCGGGACTGGAAAGACAGCCACCAGCCCTTCCACTGGTTTGCGGAATTTTACGAGATAATCAGCAAGGGCGGGTTTGACGTGGTGATTGGGAATCCGCCGTATGTGGAAATAAGGAATATTGGATATAAAATAAAAAATTATCAGACAGAATCGTGTGGAAATTTGTATGCGTTCATAATAGAAAGAGCATTGTCGATTTTAAATAGAAACTCAAATATTGGTATGATTATACCAATATCAAGTGTTACAAATAATAAATTTCAAGTTTTGCAAAATATCTTTTCTAGTAAAACTTTATCATGGTTTTCGAGTTACTCAAATCGTCCGGCTAAATTATTTGAGAACGTAGAACAAAGGCTTACAATCTTTATAGGGAAAAAGTATGAAAATATCAAATCGGAATACTATACCTGTTCTTATAAACATTGGCATTCAAAAACAAGGGAATATCTTTTCTCAACAATTTTATATTGCGCAAATAACTATATAAAAAGTGATTTATGTTTCTCAAAGATTGGTAATACAATCGAAATGGAAATAAGTAAAAAACTAAAACAAAATTCATCGCAAAAAATAGTTGATTTTGTAATGAAAAGCTCTAGATGTTTTACATATTATCATAATGGACCAACTTATTTTATACGGGCAATGTCTTTTATGCCAAATTCTGGTAAAAATATGCAGGCATCAAGCCATTATAAATGTGTAAATATCAAAAAAGACTTGTTAAATATAATTCCTTGTGTATTAAATAGTTCTTTATTCTATTTTTTCTTTAAAAACTACAGTAATTGCCGAGATTTTTCTGAGAGAGAAATATATCATTTTCCAATAGGCAAACTTTCAGAAGAAACTATAAATATTCTTGGAATTTTTGAAAAAGAACTCAAGAAAAATTACATAGAAAACAAGGAAATAAAAAAACGTAATTATGAAAGTGGTTTGATTTATTATGAAGAATATTACCCCGCAAAATCAAAACCCATCATTGACGAAATCGACAAAGTTCTTGCCAAGCACTACAGCTTTACCGAGGAAGAACTGGACTTTATTATCAATTACGATATAAAATATAGGATGGGCGGAGAATTGGAGGGGGAGGAATGAGAATGAGTGATGATAAAATACTCATTGGCGATACTTATTATTCAGGAAAAGGGGAATCGCAAGGTGTTGATTCAAAAAGCAATAAACGCAGGTTCGGGTTAAGGCCGGTTGATAAAAATGGTGGGCTGGGTATTGATATACAAAGAAAGTCTATCATTGGAGTACCGTGGAGAGTATCGTTAGAAATGATGTCTCGAAAATGGATATTGCGAACCCCTATAATATGGCATCGAGACAAGGCTCTCCCAGAGGCCGTTATAGATCGTCCAAGATTGCGCGAATTTCAAAAAGGCAAGGAGTAATAAATATGTATTTATCCACAAAAACAATTGCCGACGCTATAGAGCGATTGAAATCTGTAAATCCTTTCTATGGAATAACATATTTGGCCTGCAAGGAAAGAATGCTTCCTGTTGGGATGTGCGGGGAATTATCTATGGATAAGCTCTCCAAAGAATTTATGGATAGAGTTCACAAAATACACCCAACATCCCAGCAATATTTTCAGCCTTATGGGTCAAATATACGTAGCAAGCGATGGGTCGCGCCTCGTTATCCTTCGGCAGGATTAGTATTAATAAATACCAGAGGGTTTTTGGACGCCTTTATCCATTCAAAGCTCAATAGGACATGGGGATGGAAAGAGGATTACATCAATATCCTTGCGGAAAAACTTGAAGGAAAATTACTTTCGGCATTAGCTCTCGGTGTTTGGTTTTTTAAGGAAAATAATTGGAGTGAAGACACATCTTACCAAGATATAATAATGGGATTTTTTGAGCACTTTCACATTACCGTAAATGAACAACGAAAAATGTTTTTGCCGATTGAAGCCGAAACTATATCTAAAATCAATTTTCAGGAAGAGCAGTCTACGTGGAATGAATTAAGTTTTTATTTGCCGTCGCCTTCAGATGCGTCTCCAGAACGAGGAGCGACATTATCATATTTGGAAATAAATAATGTAGGTCCCGCGGACCAAATGATTATGGAGCTAAACAAACGCCTTAATTTGATTACCGGTGATAATGGTCTTGGGAAAACTTTTTTGATGGAATGCGCATGGTGGGCCATGACGGGTACATGGTCAGGTTTGCCCGCATATCCAACCATGCGCGATGCTTCCATTGTTTATGGTTTATCCAGCGATAAAAATAGGGTGATTAAAAATATAACTTCATACGATATGGGTCAAAGAAACTGGCCGCGGGAATCAGAAACTACGATACGACCAGGACTTATAATTTATACGCGGATTGATGATTCCTATGCGGTTTGGGACCCTATAAAGCAATATCAAAGTACAACGCCGCCCCTAAAACATATTTTTTCGAATTCAGAATTATGGAATGGATCTCCCGGCAGTATAGAGGGTCTGATGCGTGATTGGGTTAAATGGCAGAACACGACGAAAATATCGCCATGGAATATTCTTAAAGACATATTGAAAAAAATGTCTCCGCTTGATTTGGGAACATTAACGCCGGGAAATCCAATACGTATGCCCGAAAGTATTATCGATATTCCAACAATTACATATAACTATGGGAACACTCCAATTATTCATGCCGCTGCCGGGATAAAACGAATCATCACATTGGCATATCTAATAGTATGGGCATGGCATGAACATAAAATAGCGGCAGACTTATACAGTGTTATGCCCGAAAAACGCATGATAATCCTTATTGATGAAATTGAAGAACATCTTCATCCAAAATGGCAAAGAGTCATACTTCCGTCTCTGCTGGACATTCAATCTTCACTGTCAAGTAAATTAGAAATCCAATATATCATTTCTACCCATGCGCCACTAATATTAGCATCATCCGAATCATGTTTTGATGAACAAAACGACAGCTTGTTTCATCTTGAAGCCAGGGAAAATAAAAAACAAATATCGTTGGAAAAACTTGATTTTATAAAATACGGCCATATCAATTCATGGCTTACATCTCAAATATTTGGCCTGGATCAGCCAAGGGCTTTACGGGCAGAAATCGCCATCAAACAAGCCCAAGATTTGCAACTACAGGATAGTCCTGACAAAGAGCAGGTCGATAAAGTCCATAAACAGCTATTAAATGAACTTTCTGCCGATGATCCTTTCTGGCCAAGATGGATATTTTTCGCGGAGAAAAACGGGGTTCAAATATGATCCCTGTAGCAAAGCAACCAGAACCGAAAAGTTTTAATGAAAAAGTAAGGCTGCATGGGCAGTTATTTTTAAAAAATAACCCATCTCCAAAATCAACGCAATTTCCAAGATATTGGAGCGAGATAAAAGGAAATTTATACCGACAGTATAAAAATATTTGCGCATATACAGGTGAATGGTTTCCTGAGCCGTCTGTTTCTGTTGATCATTTTCTTCCTAAGAGTAAAGAACCGCAACTGGCTTATGAATGGGATAATTACCGGCTAACAACAAAAGTTATGAATATCACTAAAGGGGACAACACTGGTATAGTCGATCCTTTTTATGTGCAGTTTGGTTGGTTTATAATGGATTTTCCTAGTTGTTTAATTAAATCGTCTGGAAATCTCAATGAACATGATAGAAAAAAAGTTGACGATTCTATAAACATTCTTAAATTGAATTCAGATAAACAAACTGTAAACAGATATGATATTATATCTTGTTATATCAGCGATGATATTACTTTTGATTCTTTCAAAGAAAAGTACCCTTATATTGCGTATGAATTAGAAAGACAAGGACTGCATGAAACAATAGCCGAGCGTTTTAGACCATGGAAACAAGATAAATAGCGATTAGTGAATATACCCCCCCCCCCCCCAACTTCTCAACCGCATATCCCAGCGGTATGCCAAAGGGAAATCCATCGCATTTCAAGCGGTCAATGAGCCTCCGCAGGGCAAGCGCCGGCCAGCTCTGAAAATAGACACGAATTCTTTTATGTCAATATCATGCGCGCCCAGCGTGTATTTATAATCGAGAGGCATTCCCAAATCCCAAAACGCGAAACCGTTTTTTTGAAGATACTGAGCCAGCAGTATCATCTGTATTGTCCCGGAAGAAGTTTCGTCATGATAGCCGGAATAACTTGTATATACAGCCCCTACCTTAACACCAAATTCTCCCGCGCAAAGAACGCCGTTACGGTAAAGTCCGAAGGAACAAGGCTGCACCAACGCAGTCCCGTTATGCCGTATTCGCTGAATACTTTTTAGAAGCGGTTTTGTAAGCCAATCTTCACCGTGATGAGCAACACAACGTTTTATAATTTCATCGTAATCGCGGTTTACAAATAAATCATATTCCGGCGCGTCCCGTTTTATCAGGCGCTTAGCTGTTTTACCGATATGCAAATCATCAAAAAACAGGACACTGCGTATTAAATGATGCTTAGGTAATAAAATAAATTTATTTTTGCTTTCATTAGTCGTCGACATGACAAGAAATCCGCTGTACATTAGTTCAGCTATAAATTTTGATGAAAAACTCTGCGCGACGCAAAATTCTTCTGTATAGTTTAATTCAATGATTATGTCGAGCAGAACATCAGTGTCAATATCTGGTCCAATGAAAATATGGCCGTTATCTGTCATTGCAAGCATAGTGTTCCTACACGATTGTAACAGTGGATGAGCTTGTTCCAAAACTGAAGTTTTGGAACAGCTTCAATACATGAAGAATTTGATAAACCGCGAAGTTAAAGAAGTCGAATAAGTTTTTAAGCCCCACCCCCATCTTTCTCTTTCCTTCTTCGACTTTTTCGACTTTGAGGTAAAATGTTCTTCTTCCGGTCTCCAGACCTCTACAAACAGTTTGAAAAATGTCAAGACAATAGTTTATGATTTCTTTTTCCTTAGCTCATCAATTGATTTTTTAAAAATATCAAAAGTGTCGGTCTGTTTTTCAACCCAAAAAACAGGCTTCAGCTCATCCTGTTCCGCGTGGCGGAACAGGATGAGATTGTTTGCCTTATAAGCGATGCTGTTCTTGTCGCATAAATAGTTATCAAGTACCGTTACTATTGCAAGCGTAAAAAATATAAGCGACGCATTATTGCGCTGATTCTTTCCAAGCAGCATATTAAGCCTTTTTGACAGAGGATTCTCTACCTCGAACTTATAAGCCTCCCATGGATTTTCTATTACCATTACATCCGCGCCGCTTGCCGAACCGCCCGCGCTATTTGCCGCCTCAATTGCCGCGGCGCAGGCAGTCAAATCTTTACGCAGTGAATGTACCAGCGGGTAAAGCGCAATCACATCTTTTTTTATAAAAGAAGGCGGCGTAGGCGGCAAAGTTTCATAGTTAGGCAAAAAATAATACCGGCGGATCCAATGAATATTCGATGCTATATTCATAGCGTATGTAGAAATGCGGCTTTGCCCTGAATGTTTAAAAAAATGCGCGTATTCCGCAATACGGGGAATATAATTTTTTTCAAAACTTTCCATGATAGCGTCATGCCATTTGTCCAATATTGAACCCATAAAATCACCATCGTTCAATGAATCGCTAAAGTTTATATACCGGAAACCATAAAGTATCTCTTCCAGCACCTGTGAAAGTACAAGCGCAATTTGAATGGGATCTTCCGGCGCAATCAACTCTCCATTTTTTTTAATTTCTAAAACATCGGCAAAGTACGGGTAAAAATCAGGAAAAGTATCCATATTATCCCAAGGCGCTTTTGGAAACAAGGCTTCAAGTATTTTCATGCTTCGGTCAATTGCTTTTGCTTCAGCGGCCGTATCCCGCTTACCGTCTTTACTATTTGCGCTGTCAACACCGGAAGGAGAATCTTTCGGCGGCTCCGCGCCTTCATCTTCCGACCCCCTGTTTTTAACGGTCTGATCAGCGGTTTTATTGACTGTAAGCTCAGGGATTATCTGATCTGATTCATTTAATCCTAAAAATTTTTTATAATTTTCGGAATTTTCATAAAAGAATAATTCATAATCTTGATAATACGATGCTATAGTCTTCATTAAAAGCGGATACAGTAAACGACGAAGTTCGTCAAACACATAGCTGTATGAACGAAGTGCTTCCGCTATTTTATTTTGCATAATTTTTTCTTCCTTAAAATTTTCTTTAGAGGCAATTTCATGCAAAACAGAAAATGCCGGCTTTACATCTTTTTCAACATCTAAATTTTCCAGTATGTATATGGGCGCGTAAATTCTGTGCAGCATTGTCTCAAAATCTTTAACAAACACATTACGCGGACGCGCCTGAACTTTGCTGATTTCTGAAATTATAACGTCAAGTTTCCATTGCCGCAGCGTATCCAAAATCTTAAACGCCGTTTTTGACGCGGCCCGCACATGCTTGCTCAAATCCGTGTTGTTACGCGGAAAGATAAGACGTGTAGACGTTATCAAATTTTCAAGTTTTTCATAATACTCATTCAAAAGAATTTTAACAAACCACGGACTAACCCTGTCAAGCGGCGTTTTGAAAAAAAATAAACGCGATACAAAAACCTGCCACGCAGTTTTAATGTTAAATTCACTGCTGCCGCAGCATTCGTCCATCTTTATGCGTTCAATGTAAGATAATTCTTCAAGCCGTCGAAACTTACTATGCGAAATATTTTGTGATTTATAATTTTCATCATCTACTACAGGGGCAAGTTCTATTATTCGTTTTGGTTTCTGAATTTCACTGTAAGAAATTTCCGGCGATCTACCCTCGCCGCTGGACCGGGCGCGTCCACGATATTCGGTAACACTCGATTCTCCGCGCTCCTCCCCGATTTCCCCACCCAAAATTCTCTGCATACGCTTTGCTTCGCCCGCATCAATATGCCCCAATCGTTTTTTTACACCGTCAAGTTCCCCCGGCCCGTAAATAGTTTTTTTTGCCATAACAACCTCATAATTTGAAATAAAAACATTCCACAGTACCAATAACATTCCGTACAGGCAGCTTTTCACCATCACGCGTCATCAACATTCCGTTAAACTGACCTACAGGATTTTTATGTTCCATACCGATAATAAAAAAATTCAGCGTTGTTACAGTATCTTCAAGCAGTTTAAAATTCAGGTCAACCATGCCTTCCAAATCTTGAATAAACATTTCACCCGGCTCGGCATCCGTTATGCGCACAGGCGGCATAGGCGTCAGCGTCCCTTCAAGCCAGAGCGCGTTTTCATTATTCACATTGAGTTTTTTGGTAATATGCTCACCAAAACTGAAACCGAAACGCCGCCCCTTTGTGTCAACACCAAATCCGCGGCAGTTGGGGTATCGCGCCCGGTACGGGATAAAAGCCTTACAATCCTGAAAAATCCCGCTCGCCGTTTCCGGAGACAGAGTCATATTATTGCCGCCAAAAACTATAGAGCCGTTAACGCCGCAAAAACATTTGAAGACATACATGGAACGGTTTTCCGCCATAAGCATATTCACCGCAAGCGGCGTTGATTTTTGAACATTAAGCTCAAATTCAAGATGAACCGTAAACACCGGCCTTTCTATAGCGGAATCTATGGTAACATCAAAAATTATATTTTTTGAAATCACGCGGTCATGCACACAAAACGAAAAACCGGCGCCCGCCTGCTCAATAATACTGTCATTCAAACTTTGCGGCATTCTCCATGCTGAAAACGGCAGTGTTTTGAAAACGCGCATGTTTTCTTTGGTATGTTTATCCCAAAAAACAATTTCAAGAAAACAAAAAAATTTATAATCTATGATAATGGCTTCCAGCCATACATCATCGTTTTGAACGGTAAATGTATGCCACTCTTTCAGTCTGAAATCCAAAATCCATTTTGGAAGCGGAATCTTATAAGGTCTATCTATGTCCAGCAGATTTACATTTTCAAATGCGCTTGTCCATGTCCCTTGAAGCGGCTTGCCATCTTCAACCGGTGAATCACGCTGCGGCAACAGTTGACGTATATGCATCGCAATAATTATATTAAAACCCCCGCCCCCATACAACCCACCCGCCATTTGCCATGGAGGCACATGCGCTCCGCGCCGCCCCGCCAGCGGGTTTCTATGCGCTCCGCGCCGGCATACCCAAAGCGGTCTTTACTCCGTGCCGTCAGTCCGAAAAGGGCGATTGGCATACGCGCCGCCCCGCCAGCGGGTTTCTATGCGCTCCGCGTTAGCGTCTTGCCGCCATCGCAAACTTGTTTGCGCCTCGTTGGCGGCGGAGATGCGTTCAGTTCGATAGCTGCGGTCGGGATTTTGCCTTCAATTCGATAATTCGTGTTAATTTGCGTAATTTGTGGCTCTCTTCATATTCAAGAGGGGGACGCTGTTTCCCCGCATTATCGCAAACCGTTGCCTAATAGTCACGCCCCCCTGTCTACAGCCTGCCTACGGCAGTCTTCCGCCACCCCCCACCGGCCAGCCGGTTTACATACGCTCCGCGTTAGCATCCCGTATGTGGAGTTTTGCTTTGCAAAACTCCCAAGCTCAACGCAGTTGAGCAGCAAACTTGTTTGCCGCAAATTTGCGCCGTTGGCGGCGGCGAGGCTTTCACTTCGACACGTGTCCTTTTTCCTTTTTCCCTTTTCCTTTTTACCTAATTGTTCACTCCTCCTTTCTCATTGTTAATTGCTCATTATTAATTGGTAATTGTTACCTCACTCCTTCCTTCATTCCTCACTGTTAGCTGTTCATTGCCCTTGCGTTTAAACCGCTTGTTTTTTGTCCGGTTTCATGCTAGGTTTTCTTATGACCCTTACGGTTGATGTAAAAGATTCCGGTGTTCTTGCCCTTCTGAGGGACATGGAACGGCTTGATTTGCTCCGTGTTACCACTCCGGAAAAGGTTTCCCCGGCTCCTGCCCGGCTCAAAATGACCGAGACGGAAGAACTTGCATACATTAACCGCAACGCCGACCGGCTCAACGACGAGGCGGATGATGTGCTTTTGTACCAGGGCCTTGACCTGTGAAGCGGGGCGACCTTTACCGGGTATACCGCGGCTCGCGGAATGACCCCAAAGAGCACCGTGTTTTTCTGGTGGTAAGCCGGCAACTACTTGTTCCTTGTCCCTTCTTCCTTTTTACTTCTTCCTTCATTGCTCATTGTTAATTACTCATTGCTAATTCCCCCTTCTTCCCTCTTCCTTATCCTTCCTTCTTCCCTCTTCCCTCTTCCTTCTTCCTTCTTCCTTCTTCCTTTTTCCTTCTTCCTTTTTCCTTCTTCCTTCCTTCTTCTTGCCCCACTTGACTTTATGCGCACACTTATTTTATACTATCAACTATCCGCAAGGCGCGGGCGATTCCAAGCGTTAGAAAAGGAGGCTTGTCATGCATAAATTCTTTGATAAAACAATGACCGCCGCAACTCCATTTACCCCCCCCCCCCCCGACAAATTTCCGATAAACCGGCCGGAGCTAAGCTCCGAAAAATAGGACTGCGCCGGGCAATCCTTTTTCTTGTTTTTCTGTTCTTTTTATCCCCGACTCTTCCAGCCCAGAACGGGCCGCGTTATGCCCTGATTGTCGGCAACGCGGACTACCGCTTTGTCAACAAACTGACAAATACCGTCAAAGACGCGCGGGACATGGCGGCGGCCCTGACCGGATTGGGTTTTCAGGTTGATCTTAAGCTTGATCTAACGGACAGGCAGTTTGCCGAAGCGGTACTGGCCTATACCGCGAAGCTGGCTTCCGACCCCCAAAGCGAAGGTTTTTTCTGGTTCACCGGACACGGCGCGCAGATGGCGGGAGAAAACTATATGCTGCCCGTTGATATAAGCGCGGAAAGCGCCGGGGATCTGCGGGAACGTTCGATTTCCCTTAATCAATTGCTGGGGTCACTTGAATCCGCCCGGAACAAGGTCAATATCCTTGTGGTTGACGCCTGTCGGACAGACCCATTTCCGGTAAGAACCCGGAATTTCCGCTCCGGCGGCCTGGCCGCGATTCGGGACGTACCGGGGGACCTGATCGTGATGTTTTCCACCGCCCCCGATGACGTGGCCTCCGACGGTCCCCCGGGAACAAACAGCCCCTTTGCGGAGGCTTTCCTTAAATACCTTATGTCCCCGGAGCCGGTCAACATGATGGTCCCGGATGTTGTCCGTGAGACCATGATCATCACCGAGGGGGAACAGCGGCCGTTTATGAACGGCAGTATCATCAGCGATAAATACTATTCGTTAAACCCGGTCCGGACAGAAGGAACGGCTCAAGCGCCGCCCCAGACATCCCCGGTTCCCGTGCCGGAAGAGACTGCGGAGACTATAAATAAAACCGGCATAGCCCTGTTCGCGGGGGGAGAATTTGACAATGCCATAGCCGCCTTCAGCCGGGCCATCGCCCTTAATCCTGATTTTACGGAAGCCTTTTACAACCGGGGGCTGGTGTACTACGAAAAAAACGAGCCGGTCCGGGCCATTGCGGATTTTGACCAGACGCTCAGGCTTGATCCGCTTTATTTTGCGGCCTACTTCAACCGGGGGCTCATCTTTTTGGACGAGAAAGATTACGCCCGCGCCCTGGCGGACTACAGCGAGACCATAAGGCTTAACCCCCGGCACGCCAAAGCCCACAACAACCGGGGGAACATCTATGTTATACAAAAAGACTATAGCCGGGCGCTTGCGGATTACACCACGGCGATACGGCTTAACCCGCAGAGCAGCGCCGCGTACCGCAACCGGGGTGCGCTGTACCGGATACAGGGCAGACAGCAAGACGCGGACGCGGACTTTGCGGAGGCCCGGCGGCTGGGATGGCGGGAATAATTTTAGTTAGTTTGTGTAGGAGGAAATCATGAAAACCGGTGTTAGTAAAATTTATGTCCTGACCCTCGCCCTGTTCGTTGTCGTAACGGCGCAGGGCTGGTGCGGCGGCGGCCAAACCAGGGCCGCGGGCAATGCGAGGCCAGGCACGGGTCAAGCGAGGATGAACACTTCTTCCCCGACAACGGGCGGCCGTTATGCCCTGGTTATCGGCAACGGGGAGTATAAAAACATCGAAAAGTTGACCAACACGGTGAACGACGCCCAGGACATAACGGAAGCGTTGAAGGAATTGGGCTTTGATGTTGACCTTAGGCTCAACGTGGGCGAAATCCAGTTCGGCGCGGCTATAGATTCTTATGTCGCAAAACTTTCCGCGGACAGTAACAGCGAAGGGTTTTTCTGGTACGCGGGGCACGGCGTTCAGATACGGGACCAGAACTATCTGCTGCCGGTGGACGCAAACATAGAAAGCGAGCGTACCCTTCAGCGGAATTCCTTTTCCCTCGACGAATTGCTTTCGGACCTTGAGGGGGCGCATAACAAGGTGAATGTGGTGATTCTGGACGCGTGCCGGAACAATCCGCTGCCCTCCTCCGCGCGGGGCGCGGGGGGAACACGGGGGCTTGCGGCGGTGCAGGATGTACCGAGCGATCTGTTTGTGATGTTTTCTACCGCTCCCGGAGATACTGCCGAAGATGGAAAAGGCAGGCGGAACAGCCCCTTTGCGGAGGCGTTTTTGAAGTACATTGATTCCGCCCAGCCGGTGGCACTGATGGCGTCGGATGTGATAAACGAGACGATGTCGCTTACCAGCAACGCACAGCGTCCCTTTTCGCGGGGCAGCATCATCAGCGACAAGACCTACTCGCTCAATCCCGCCGGGGCCGCCCCTGCGTATACGCCCGAAGATCAGGCCCAGTCCTTTTACAAGGAGGGAATGGCCCGCTTTAATGCCAAGGAATGGGACGGAGCGATTTTCTATTTTACCGAAGCGGTACGGTTAAATCTCAAAACACGGGATGTCTACTTCTATCGCGCTCGCGCGTATGAAAATAAGGGCAACATTAACCAGGCCATTGCGGATCTTGGTCTCGCGATAAGTAAAGATTGGAGTGATGGCGAGGCCATTAGAAGCCGGGGTGCGCTGTATATTGGGAAAGGCGATTATGACCGCGCCATAGCGGACTTTTCCCAGGCGGTAGCACGCAACCCTAAGGATGCCGAGTCGTACAATTACCGGGGTGTTGCGTATTTTCGCAAAGCTGATTATGACCAGGCCATCGTGGATTGGACCAAAGCGGTAAAACTCGACCCTAAGTTTGCCACGGCGTATGCCAACAGGGGCAATGCATATTATAACAAAGCCGACTATGACAAGGCTATAGCGGATTATACCAAAGTGGTAGAACTCGACCCTAAGTATGCGTATGCCTATAACAGCCGAGGTGATGCATATAATAAAAAATCCGATTACGACCGGGCCATAGAGGACTGGACCAAAGCGGTAGAACTCGACCCTAAGTATGCTGCGGCGTATACCAACCGAGGTTATGCGTATTACAACAAAGCCGATTATGACAAGGCGATAGCGGACTTTACCAAAGTGGTAGAACTCGACCCTAAGTTTGCCACGGCGTATAAGGGCCGAGGTGATGCGTATAACTATAAAGGCGACTATGACCGGGCCATTGTGGACTTTACTAAAGCGGTAGAACTCAACCCTAAGTTTGCCACGGCGTATAACAATCGCGGCCTTGCGTATTACGAAAAAGGGGACTATGACCGTGCGATAGCGGACTACACCAAAGCGGTAGAAGTCGACCCTAAGTTTGCGTATGCCTACAACGGCCGAGGCTTGGCATATTATCGCAAAGCCGATTATGACAAGGCTATAGCGGACTTTACCAAAGCGGTAGAACTTAGCCCGGGCTATGAGCCTGCAAAAAACAATCTGGAAATCGCGAAAAAGCGGGGGAAATAATAGGAGTTTGTGGCGTAAGCCATGCTTATATACTATACACATAAGGAGTGTAAAATGAAAAAAAGTGTTTTGAAATGCGGTTCCATGCTGGTTTTGCTTGCTCTGGCGATGGCCGGTTGCGTGAGTTCTCCGGCGCAAAAGAAATCGGAGGGGCAAATCCTCTACGAAAAGGGCGAATTGGACAGCGCGATTGCGGTTTGTACCGATGCGATACAGGCAAACGCGGAAGACTACGATGCCTATTACTATCGCGGCCGCGCCTATCGTGATAAGGGCGAGTATGACAAGGCGATAGCGGATTTTACCGAAATAATACGGGTAAGACCTCATGATGTCAAGGCGCTGTCTGATCGCGGCTGGACGTATATGGACAAAGACGAGTATCCCAACGCCATAGCGGATTTTACCGATGTGGTTACTAATCCGATTTATGGTGGTCGCGAGGACTTGGTGCTGCTTGGCCCCCGTATGGCTAGATTCGCTGATCGCGGTGTTGCGTATTACCTCAACGGCGATTACGACTTGGCGTTAGAAGATTTTAACCGCCCCGCACCCCGTTTCGATATCCGGCCCCATTTCTATAGCGGTTTAATCTATGAGAAGAGGGCGGACTATGACCGCGCAATAGAGTCATTTACCAAAGCGATAGAAATCGAACCGAATCTTACTGATGCGTATTACTGGCGTGGCAATGCGTATTTTCGTAAAGCCGATTATGACCGGGCCATAGCGGATTATACCAAAGCGGTAGAACTCAACCCGAAGTATGCCGTAGCGTATAGCAACCGGGGCATGGCGTATTATCGCAAGGCCGAATACGACAAGGCCATAGTGGATTTGACCGAAGCTGTCAGGCTAGACCCGGACAATGAGGTTACGAAAGACAACCTAGAAGCCGCGAAAAGACGGGGAAAGTAAGAGGAGGAAAATTATGTCAATTGCTGATATGCTGTCGATGATTTTTGCTGTCGTTGCCGTTATTCTGGCGTGGTTCGTTCCACAAAAAATAAGGTGATAGTCGCAATAATCATTGACAAATGGCATGGGAAGCGGCATGCTAAAAATACGGAAGCCAAAGGAGGCAAAGGGGATGGCGGTTACATTAAAAGAGATCATCGGTTTAGCGAAGGAATTGCCGGAAGAGTATTTTGAAGAGACCTTCGAGAGACTGAAGGA
>JAISCO010000129.1 GCA_031265535.1 Spirochaetaceae bacterium
GGCGGGTTGTTTTGGAATGGGGGGGAAGTTATACTAGAGGTATGGATATACGCATGGCGGGCGTTGATCATACAAAAGCCGGAGTTGAAGAACGCGAGAGATTTACATTTACCGCCGCGTCACGGGCCGGCGCGTTGAACAGCATAAAGGAGCGGTATGCGGGGACAGAGTGCGTAATCATAGCTACGTGCAACCGCACCGAGATTTGGCTTTACGCGGAAAACGGCGGTTGTCCGGCTCCGGATGAAATACTTTGCGAATTAAAAAACATCCCGTTTGACAAACATAAAAATATTTTTATAGAGCGGCGCGGACTTGAGGCGGTGGAACACCTTTTCAAGCTTGCCTGCGGACTAAAATCGCAGATAACAGGTGAAAATCAAATACTTGCGCAAGTAAAAGAAGCCGTTGAAGCGGCGCGGGAGGCAGGGGGCGCTCTACCGGTCATGCAGCGACTATTTCAAAGCGCGATAGCCTGCGCAAAGCGCGTCAAAACTGAGACAAATATCATGCGCGCCGATGTCTCGACAGCGTCCGCGGCATTAGATTTTATCAACGGGATTGGATTTAACGCGCGGGGCGCGTCCTGCCTAATCATCGGCAGCGGCGTAATAGGACGATTGTGTGCGGAACTTTTTGAACAGGCGGGCGCTGATGTTACAATTACGCTGCGCCGGCATAAAACCGGTAAAACAGTATTGAACAATAATGTCCGCGTAATAGATTATGATGAAAGATATTCAATGCTGCCGGATTACCAAATTATAATAAGCGCGACAGTGAGCCCGCATCATACGATTAGTTACGGCGAAACCGTCCGCCGCCTTTGTGAAAACAGTGAAAATGATGAACTTGATAAACGTTGTGAAAAAAAATATATATTTTTAGACCTGGCCATGCCGCGTGATATTGATCCCGGTATAAAAAAAATAAAAGGCGTATCACTTTTTGACATTGATGACATAAGCGCATGGAAACCGCTTGGGGACAGCCATATCAACTTTGAGAAAATAAAAAAAATAATAGATGAAGAAATGGCGGACTTTATCAAATGGCATACATTCCGCTCGAATATCGAAACAATAAAAACAATTAGGGACGAAGCGGCCGCCGACATAACACGGCGCATAAAAACAGTAATTAAAAACTGCGCCAGTGATAAAAACGCGGAAGAAAAATTATACAGCGCGATAACACAATCCGCGGGAAAAGTGATGGACAAAATGTTATTTGGCCTGCGCGACAATCTTGACAAGCGCCTATGGGACGACTGTTTTGCCGCGCTGCGTAAATCTTCGGTTACCGAAATAGAGGACGCGAAGGAACGGGCATGATATTGTACGTGGTCGGCATAGGGCCGGGTGATGAAAAGTATTTAAGCGCAGAGGCGCGCGCTGCGATTGCCGATTCCGCCGTAATCGCCGGATATACCCTGTACCTTGACCTGATAAGCGGCCTGACCGCCGGTAAAGAATGTTTTTCAACACCCATGCGGCAGGAAAAAGAACGCTGCGCCTTTGCGCTGGATAAGGCGGCTTCAGGAAAGAGGACGGCGCTCGTTTGTTCCGGGGACGCGGGAGTTTACGGCATGGCAGCGTTATGCCTTGAGTTGTCGCCGCGGTATCCGGCGGTGGAAATAGCCGTTATACCGGGTATAACGGCGGCGCTTTCGGGGTCGGCGCTGCTGGGGTCGCCTTTAAGCAATGATTTTGCGGTGATAAGCCTTTCCGACCTTTTAACCCCGTGGAAGATCATTGAAAAACGGCTTAACGCGGCGGCGGCGGGCGGTTTTGTCATCTGCTTGTACAATCCGTCAAGCAAAAAACGCGCCGCCTATCTTTCAAGGACTTGCGAAATTATTTTACGTTCCAGACGCGGTGAAACCGTCTGCGGAATAGCGCGTAATATCGGGCGCGGCGGCGAAGACTGCCGGGTCCTATCACTTTCCGAGTTAAAAAATACGGAACTTGATATGTTTACAACCGTATTTATCGGTAACGATGAAACCACGCTTATAAACGGGAAAATGGTAACACGCCGGGGTTATGAACTTGCGGCGGAAACTGAATGATGACAATTTGTATTTTTTCCGGCACAGGCGATGGTAAAAAATTTATTGCGTTGCTTTTATCGCGGGCGGAAATAAAATCAATTAATATTACAGTTCATATTTTTTGCGCTACAGAGTACGGTGCGGAGATTATGAAAAGTGAAATTAAATTTGTTCAACAAGCCAGCTCTATTGATAAAAATAATGATAAAAATAATGTTTTTATACACAGCGGCAGGCTTGACGAAGATTCAATGTTAAAAAAAATACAGGAATTAAAACCGGATTATATTATAGACTGCACTCATCCTTACGCAGAAATTGTTACAAAAAATATAAAAACAGCCTGCGAAAAAACAGGGTTTGCCTATATACGTTTGCGCCGCGAGAAATCCGCTCCCGCTCCCGCGCCTTGTATATATTATGTTGACAGCATGGAAGACGCCGCTTCTTTTTTGAAAGACAAGAGTGGGAACATATTGTTGTGCACCGGCTCAAAAGATTTACATTATTTTTCAGACGCGGCGCTTAGATGCCGCGTATACCCGCGTGTTCTGCCGTTAGAAGAAAGCCTCCGCCTTTGCCGTGACGCGGGCATCACGGCAAAAAACATTATCGCTATGCAGGGACCGTTTTCTGAAGGGCTAAACCGCGCGTTAATCCAGCAAATAAACGCCGCGTGGCTTGTAAGCAAGGAAACAGGGGCGGAAGGCGGCTTTAACGAAAAGATCAACGCGGCGGCGGGTGAAAACTGTAACGCGCTTGTCATACGCGCCCCTGACGGGGATGCGGGGTTTGACGCTGAGACAATCATCAATATTATTACAAATAGCATAAACCGGAAAAAACAATTTTTTCCGGTGTTTCAAAACATCACAAATAAAAAATTCCTTATAGTTGGCGCGGGCGTTGTAGCATTGCGCCGCCTGCGGACATTACTGCGTTTTGACTGCAGCATCAAGATCATAGCGCCCTCAATCGATCCCGCAATAAAAAACATTTGCGATGATCGGGTGAGCCTGCTGGAAAGATCATATAAAACCGGCGATTGCGAGGCGGATTTTGTTGTTGCCGCTGCGAATGACCGCGCCGTAAACAGAATGATAGGCGAAGAATGTAAAAGTAAAAATATACCCGTATCGGTCGCGGATTGTAAAGAAGAATCAACTTTTTATTTTCCGGCTATTGTTGACACGGAAAATCTGACAATAGGCATAAGCTCCGGCGGCCTTGATCATAAGGCAGTCAGCGGCGCGGCAGGCAAAATACGCCGGTGTTTGATGGAATAGTGGGGGGGGGGGGGGTAGTATGACGATTCGCATAGGCAGCCGTGAAAGCGCTCTTGCCGTAATTCAAGCGGAGGGCGTTGCTGAAAAAATAAAGCTGTTGGATAAAAATACATTTTGTAACAATTCCGATAAAAATTTTCTCGATAAGAATATTGATAAAAATATTGATACGGAAATAATTACGATGAAAACGCAAGGCGACATGATTGTTGACAAAGCGTTGGAAAACATAGGCGGAAAGGGGCTTTTTGTAAAAGAGCTTGACAGGGCGCTGCTTGACGGAAAAATAGACGCCGCCGTCCACAGCCTTAAAGACATACCGTCATTTCTTGAACGCGGCATTGTGATAAAATCGTTCCTAAAACGCGATGACCCGCGTGATGTGCTTGTGCTGCCGGCGGGAGTTTCGGAAGCGGATATGTCTAAACCGATAGGATGCTCCGGCGGCAGGCGGCGCATCCAATTACAAAAACTGTTTCCATACTGGGAAGTAAAATTGATACGCGGCAATGTTCTAACGCGCCTTAGAAAACTCGACTCCGGCGAATACGGGGCGCTCGCGCTGGCCGCCGCGTCGTTAATCCGCCTGCGCCTCGCTCACCGGATAAGCCGTTATTTCAGCATTGATGAAATTCTCCCGGCGGCGGGTCAGGGGATAGTGGCGGTCTGCGCCAAAGAGGGCTCGGCATACCTGCCGGCGGCGGCATGTGTGTATCTTGCTTTGAACGCGATTGATAACCCTGAAAGCCGCGCCATGGCGCTGGCGGAAAGAGCCTTTGTCAGAACGCTCTCCGGCGGCTGCGGTTCTCCGGCAGCCGCTTATTCGGAAATTTCAGGCTCTTCAATGACGCTGCGCGGTTTGTACGCGGAAACAGGGGATTCATTTTTTGTTACCGGAAGCGTCAGCGGCGGCGTTGATGAATGTGAAGAATTAGGGAAAGGTCTTGCTATAAAACTGCTGTCGGACTATTACGAAAAATCCGGCGTAAAAAAAGGAAAAGTTACGCTCGCCGGCGCGGGGCCGGGGGACGCGGGGCTTTTTAGCGTGAAGGCAAAACGGGCGCTCGAAGAAGCGGATATAGTTTTATACGACAATCTTGCCGGACGCGGCATCATCGCGCAGATCCCGTATACCGCAAAAACAATTTATGTCGGGAAAAAGGCAGGCAGCCATACTTTGCGTCAGGATGAAATAAATTTCCTGCTGGTAAAAGAGGCTCTTGCGGGGAAAAATGTTGTGCGGCTAAAGGGCGGCGACCCGTTTCTGTTTGCCCGCGGCGGCGAGGAACTTGAACTTTTATGCGGGGCCGGTATTCCGTTTGAAGTGATCCCGGGCGTAACATCGGCGCTTGCGGTTCCGGCCTACGGCGGCATACCGGCGACCCACCGCGGATTTTGTTCACAGGTGCATATCATTACCGCCCACCGCAAGGATGGCAGCGATCGTATCGTTGGTATCAATGGCATCGACTACGGAAGTATCGACTATCGACATATCGACTATCGAGCGCTTGTAAAAAGCGGCGGGACTTTAATTTTTTTGATGGGCGTATCTGCGCTTGAATCGATATGCGCCGGACTGCTCAAAGCGGGCGCGCCAAAGGACACGCTTGCGGCGATAATAGAGCAGGGCAGCACGGCAAGGCAAAGAAAAATTGTATCCACCTTGCCGGAACTTTATGGCAGCGCGGTCAAGGCCGGCATAAAAGCGCCGGCAATCACGGTGGTGGGCGAAGTCTGCAAATTGTCGAAGCAATTTTCATGGTTTGAAAAAAAACCGCTTGCGGGACTGCGCATAGCCGTAACACGCCCGGCCTCACGTTCCGCAAAACTTTCCGCGCTTCTTGCCGCCGAAGGCGCGGAAGTCATTGAAATCCCTTCGATACAAACCACGATTATTGACGATACGCCGGAACTTGAAAACGCCGTTTATTCTTTGCGCGGAAACGAATGGTTTGTGTTTACAAGCCCCGCGGGTGTCGAGATTTTTTTTGACAAACTCATAAAATACGGGAAGGACATACGCGCTCTGCACGGCTGTAGTTTTGCGTCCATCGGAAAAACGACAGCCGCCGAGCTTGCCAAACGCGGCATTATCGCCGATCTTGTCCCCGAAACATACAGCGGTAAGGCGCTCGGCTCTCTTCTTGCGGAAACCATTACAAAAGCGAAAGACGCCCCCCTCGTGATTCTGCCGCGTTCCAAAATTGCCGGCGGTGATGTGACAGACGCGCTTTCCGCCGCCGGAATTCCGTTCATCGATATTCCCATATACGACACCGTTCCGCCGCCCGGCCGCGACGACCCGTACTTTATTGAATTGCTGACGGAAGGGCTTGACTGGATAACATTTACAAGCGCCTCGACCGTGTCCGGTTTTGCCCGTATCGCCGGTGAAAAGAAGATGGCCTCGCTGCGTGGACTAAAGGCGCTCTGCATCGGCGTTCAGACTGCCGATGCGGCGCGTCAGGCGGGTTTTGATACGTTTACCGCAAAAAACGCGACGCTAAACGATATGCTGCGCCTCCTTTTAGACGCGCCCGCCACCCACCAGTGGGTTTAAATGCGCTCCGCGCTAACATACCGGAAGCAGACTTCACTCCGTGCTTTCGGGTTCGAAAAGGGCGTTTGGCATACGCAGTTGGAAGCGGTGTTTGCTTTGTATTTTCATCATTTGGGCGCACCCGCCAGCGGGTTTTACATACGCTCCGCATTAGCATACCCAAAGAGGGCTTTACTCCGCGCCTTAGGGTTTGAAAATAGCGCTTGGCATACCCGCCAGCGGGTTTTACATACGCTCCGCG
>JAISCO010000164.1 GCA_031265535.1 Spirochaetaceae bacterium
CAACATCGGGAAAGGACATAACGAGGCGATAGTGAGAAGGAGCGTACCGCTTAGCGGATATGTTGATTTTGTCCATATAGCCGAAGAGAGCCGGAAGCAGATTAAACTGGAAAATCCCGTCATAAAGCAGGATATTGTACTTGAAAAAGCGATAGCGTATACTGTTACATACTGTAAGAGACACGACATACTCAAAGATTTTTTAGAAAACCTGTCCCCGGAGGAGGTAAATATGTTGGCAACTGAATGGAAACTGGAAGACGCCCTGCGCGTCCGTGAGGAAGAAAGCTTACAGAAAGGCCGTCAGGAAGGCATACAGGAAGGCCAGCAGGAAATCCTGAAACTTTTTGACGCGGGCTATTCGGCGGAGGAGATTCGGGAACGGCTGAAAACGGGAGGAACTCGCTCTAATTAATAATTAAACAGTGCGGAATGAATTTAGTGAGCAGTGAGAAATTAGGAGTGTACCACTCTTCACTCGCCATCATCCCTCCTTCCTACTTACTTTTTCCTTCTTACCTTCTTATTTTCCCCAGCCCTCTCGCCAGACCGCCTCCCATGCCCTATCGACAGCCGCCCCTCCACTGCCCATCGCCCCTACCTTACCGAAGGCCGCCCCTTCCTTTTTACTTTTTCCTTCTTACTTCTTTTTTTCGCCCGCCCCCTCGACAGGCCGCCGCTTGTTTTTCCCATCAAACTTCCCCATACTGTTTTCATGTCCGGTATGTACAAAGACAGCCTGTTCCGTTCTCTCTTTAGCAACAAAGAGGCCTTTCTGTCGCTCTATAACGCCGTCAGCGGCTCAAATTACAGCAATGACACGGAAGTTGTCATCAACACGCTGTCCGACACCCTGTTCACCAGCAAGAAAAACGACGTTTCAGGCATTTTTGACAGGAAACTTGTCGTAGCTGCCGACCAGCAGGCGAGCATAAACGAGAATATGCCGTTCCGCTTCCTGTCGCCTATCGCCCGTTTGTTTGAAAACAGCATAAGCGACAGAAACACCGTTTACCGGCAAAGCCT
This sequence comes from Spirochaetaceae bacterium, assembly GCA_031265535.1. Taxonomy (GTDB): domain Bacteria; phylum Spirochaetota; class Spirochaetia; order Treponematales; family Breznakiellaceae; genus JAIRMY01. The sequence continues at coordinate 1,027 of JAISCO010000164.1, forward strand.
TGTCAAACTGCCGCGCCCCGAATTCATCGTGCTATACAACGGCAGCGCCGCTTATCCTGACAAAACGACTCTGAAACTGTCCGACGCTTTCGAGCAGGTCGAAGGCAACACCGCCGTCAATCTGGAACTGAAAGTCGAAGTGTATAACATTGGAAAAGGGCACAACGAGGCGATAGTGAGAAACAGCGTACCGCTCAGCGGCTATGTTGATTTTGTGCATATAGCCGAAGAGAGCCGGAAGCAGATTAAACTGAAAAATCCCGGCATGAAGCGGGATATTGTGGTCGAAAAAGCGATAGCGTATACTGTTACGTACTGCAAGGATCACGGCATACTAAATGATTTTTTAGAAAACCTGTCCCCGGAGGAGGTAAATATGTTGGCAACTGAATGGAACATGGAAGACGCCCTGCGCGTCCGTGAGGAAGAAAGCTTACAAAGAGGCATACAAATAGGCGAACAGCGAGGCGAACAAATAGGCGAACAGAGAAAAGCTGCGGAAATCCTGAAACTTTTTGACACGGGATATTCGGCGAAAGAGATCAGGGAACGGCTGAAAGCGGGCGGAACGCCGCAATAGTTAGGAGTGATGAGTGAGGAATTAGGAGTGCCTGCCCGCTTTCACCCCTCACTAAATCGCCAACTCGTTAGCCGCTCCCATACCCTATCGACAGCCGCCCCTTTCATTGCTCACTGCTAATTGTTAATTGCTCCCCGCTCAAACAGCTTTATCATGTGGCCCGAGGGCTTAAGAAGCGAAAAGAACTGACTGTTGGCATCCATGTTGAACAAATTGATTTTAGTCTTGACCGATTTTTCTATACGCTCGTAAATATCATCGTATAGCTGGGACGTAATACCGCTGACAGCAAGACAGACACCTTCTTTCTTTTCTGCTTGCGGTGATGCCGCTTCCCCAAAAAGATGAACCGCAAAAGCGCCCTCGTTTTTAAGCATCTCTACAACAGCTTCAATGTCGGCGCGAAACTCTTCAGGCACGCTGTCATAGAGCGTTTTAACAGGCTTTACCGAAGATTGCGCCGCCGTTTTGAAAAAGGGATGTTCATAAGCATCAAGGAACGCCTGATGATTTTTATTTTGTACCGAAAACGGAAGACGGATTACAATACCGTGATAAAGAACATCGTCCACACTAAGGATAAAACATAAATCGCCGTTCATTGCTTTTGACCTGTAAAGTTTCATACTGTAAACCTTGCCGGAATAAATGTGAACAATTTTACGCAGAGAGGGCTTTTCGTTGGAAAAGCGGGCAATTGCCAACGCGCTTTCAGCCATATCAACAGGTTTTATGTAACACAAGTTGTATTTTTGCCATAGCGTGTTTTTTTTCTCTCCGGGCGGAATAATGCATTCAACCAGAAACCGCCGCGCTCCGTCATCCTCCTGCCGGTAAGCCAGCAAAAAAAATTTAACCTCCATGGCGGGAAACCTGCCCTCCATCGGAAATATCTCTCGTCACTCCTCACTCCTCATTCCTCACTGCTAATTGTTAATTACTAATTTTTCCTTATCCGTCGCTAATAACATCTTCCGGCGCGATGGACAGAGACTCGGCAAGATAGCGTATATGCAGCTTCAAAAACGCTTCGCTTGAATCTTTTGTGTTGTAGAACAAACCTTTTTCTTTAACGTAGAAATAGACATACTGTTTTCCGGTGTCCCTGACGCAGAACAATATGGCGTTTTCAACAGAGTACAGCCGCTTGAAAGCGTCAAGAAATTTTTGGCATATTTGGACACATTCCGGCGATAAATCCCTGTTCGCGCCGTTCTCGGAATAAATAGTAAAAGCGTATTTACCGTGAAGAGCGCGGTAAGCCAGACCGCGAAACGCCCTGTCAATATAGCCCAGAATGCCGTTTAGATAATCGCCGTTAAACGAGGCGTAATTACAGGCGGTAACATAAGGACTGTCTTTTTCGGTGATGTCAAGAATATAATCCGTGTCCAAAAGAGCCAGCCCCCTATGTTTCCTGTATACCTGTACCATTGTAGTAAACAGATAAAAATCGTGCTTCAAATCGCCTGAGTTTTCAGCGGCGAATACATATCCGTCTTTTCCGCCGTTGAATTTAAACTTTAAGCGGTCAAGGTTTCCCCGCACACGGACATTAAAAACACCGCCGTTTTTACAGACGTCTTTGGAAACGCTGAACCAGCAGGGTATCCCAATATCAACATTCAGCCGCGCCTCTTTTTCACAGACGTTTATTAACGTGGCGCATATATCGTCAACTAAAGATTTAAGAAAAACGTCTACCTTCCACCCCGTCCATAACGGCGTTGCTTCAGGTGAAGACGGAGTTTTGGGCGGAGACCGGTCGTTTTCGAACCGCAGACCGGTCACTTTGGCTAAGGTTTCAATGCCGCCGCGTCCGTAAAAAACGCTCTTAACCCACTCCCACTCCCCACGCAGCGCGGCCTTGATCGAGTCATAAGTCCGCACATTTTCCTTCCCCGCTCCCCTTTCCGCCAACCAGACGGCGGCGCTCTTCACATTTATGACACCCGGCCCCTCGATCTCTATAGACGCTTCCCCGATAGGCATACGTGTAATTTTCGTATCCGTAGGCTGTCCGCCTATGTACAAGTTATACACGTCCCCTTCATGCCGGTACTCACAATCAAACGCCTGCAAATTCATACATTCTTTTCTCCCTCACCCCCAATTGTTAATTGCTCATTCCTAATTGTTAATTGTTACCTCTTCCTTTTTATTTGTTACCTGCTGTCCTCACTCCTCACTACTCATTCCTCATTCCTCACTGTCTTGGCGTTTCCCAGCGGATTAGGGAACCCATTTGATTGGTCGCCGTCTATACCCGTGGCGCGGACGATTTCTGTGGAGATGTCGCCGAAAATGCCGCCGTAAGAGAATATGCCCGTCTGAACTTTGACAAAGCGTATCGTGCCTATATTGGCCTTGCTGCCGTCCGCCCGGATGGCGCGGGACTTGTCCACCGTCATAGTTTGCCCCCCGTTGGCGTTGTAACCGTCAACATAGCCTGTGAAGCCGGATCCCCATCCCTTGGAGTTTTTAATGGCGGGGCCGCCCGAAGCCAGTACCGTGCCGGTGTACGTTACCCAGACCCCCTCCGCCGCCTTGTCAACGCCCCAATCGTCCGGCCAGCCTGTTATCATAACGCCGCATCTCCCCCTGCTGTCCGTAAAAAAGGTTTTCCCCACCGGCTGCCCGTATTCGTTAACATCGGTGCTGCCCTCGTAGGCAAGATGCTTTATCGCGTAGCGGCGGACTATGTAGTTTCTCTTAACCGCGTCATCGTCCGCGCTGCCGGTAACTTCGTACCACATCTCGTCCGCAATGTTGTTGCCGTTCCTGTCTTCCTGCACCCAGACGATTCCCTCCTCGTGCCAGCCGGAAAAGCCGTTCCCCTGTATCGTTATCTTGGTGGTGGAAGAAGGAATTGACCACATCTCGTAGCCCAGCGCGGTGCCCAGGCTCCAGCCGTGCCCCGTACCGCCCTTGGTAAACTGCCCGGGGGAAAAGTTTTTAAGCGGCTTACCGCTGACAAAGGGGATTCCGCCGCTGTCCGTTACCGTTCCGATGAACGAGACAACCTGTGTCGAGGCGCTTTTGGTGATGTTTTTGCCGTCGACAAAGTTCCTGCCGGTAACGGATACGGAAATGTCGTATGCCCCGGCCCCGGACGGGGTGAAGTACAGGAATTCGCCGTCGGGCGAGCTGGTATACGAACCGCCCGACACCTGCCAGTCGTACGCCGCGCCAATATCGTTGTGGTCCGCGTCGTAACCTATAAGAAAGCGCACCGGCGAGAGAACCAGCGTCTCCCCCTGCAAACAATAGTATTTTCCCGCGCCGCGCCCCCTGCCTGCGGGGTCTTTGTTGTGGCGCATAAAACCGTAATCGAACCAGAGCTCCGGCTCCGCGTCCGTAAAAAACACTTCCAGCGGGACTTTTACGCCGTCCAGATTGAGATTGGGATGCTGCATACCCGCCTTTGCGCTGTCGTAATCCGTAACGGCGTCCATGTCCGTGATGTCGTTTTCGGCGCAGCTCAGCGTTACCGTTTTTCCGTTTGCCGTCTTGACGTTTACCCACAGCCCCGTGATGTTCCCGGTAACGAGCGGTGTCCCCTTTATGAATACCGGCCTGTAGTACCGGCTATAGTCAGAATCGGCCGGAGACCACCCCGTGTACCCCATTGATGTGTTTATACTGTTCGCCGCAAGCGTTGCGCTTGCCGGAACCTTTACGGTAACAGGAATTTCGGCGATAGCCATACCGTTCAGGCGCAGGGTAACAGTCTGCGCCCCCCGTTTCCGGCTGTCGTAGCCCTTCACCTGGCACATACTGCCGCCAAAATCCGCCGTACTGCCGTCCGAGTATGTCCCCCTTATCTGTAAACCGCTCTTGCTAAAATCCTCTTCCAGTTCGTAATTCGTTTTTGACGGCAGACTCAGCAGTTCCACCTTGTTAAGCGCCACCGGCGAGTTCGAGATATAGACGGGAAAAGTTTCGGACGGCAAACCCCCGCACTTGACGGCGACCATCACGGGACGGTTGCCGTCCGACGTGTCCGGCGCTTCTACCGTATAGAGGGAAGAATCAAGGAGTCGGGTAACGGCTTCATCCGGCTCGACACCGGAGCCGGGCGCTTCGTCGTACCCTATGTACCGGTAATAGACCCCGTTCACCGCAAGCCCCGTTGTGTCGAAAGGCTGCCCCAGCGCGTAGTAAGTGATGTCAGGAGCGGACACTATCTCTATCGCGGTGAGCTTTTCGTATACCGGAACTTCCGCGTCATCCCCGCCCGCCTCCTCAAATATTTCCTGCTTCTCCGTAATATCGTTTGCCGGCTGCTCGCACCCCATCAATAACAAACCCGCCGCCGCAATCAATACAAAAACACCCCATTCACTCCTCACTCCTCACTCCTCACTCCTCATTCCTAATTGTTTAGAACCTCATCGCCTTCGCGCTGTGCTTCAACGCTACACCCGCGTGGTACTGGCGCAGAGTTTCGGCAGTCAGGTCTGCGGAGTCTATGTTGTAGCCCCCTATGCGCCCGTCGCGCACGCCGAGCGGGAAGTAGACATAGCCGGGTCCCTCAATCGGCCCCCATTGGTCGGACGGAGGGGTTGACATATCGGCGGGCCTTTTGTAGTTGGCGGCACAGGTTACCAGCAGGGCGGAACCGATAAAGAAGTACAGGCGGTCGCTTTTTGCGCTGTCGCCCGTTTCGCAAAGTATATCCAGGAAATAGATGCCGTAAGGGTTGTCGGCGTCGGGCGAGATGACATTCCCCGAATCCGCCACTTCTATTATCTCGTCGTCTACGGCTTGGAGCAAGGTTAAATCGTTGGCATTCAGTATCTGTAAAACCGTTGTCTTGTACAGCGTGTAGTTAAAGCCGTTGTAGTTAAGCGAGTTAAAGTTGGCGGTGAGGATGTAGAGCATCCCATCGTCATCAGGGCGGTCAGGGGTGGCGAGGGCGCGTATGTCTAAGGTGCCAGCGGAGTTGCCTTTAAGCGCGATGACCGGTACGTCAGTTTTCCAGTTGCTGAAAGCGAGGATGCGGCAGATATTGGAATCGTCTCCGTTGGTGGCGCCGCCTTTCTGCTGCGGCCCGCCCATCGCGGGAACTAGCAGGTAGGTTACGCCGGCGCTGGTGGTAATCGGTATAATTTCCACTCCGTTCAGTCCCACGTAAGTCTGCCCGTCGTAGGTTAACCCGCCATACTTATCCGCCTTCAGCCTGACCAAGACGCTGGGGCTGTAGATTAGTTTTTCGGGATCACCAGGATATTCAGGATCATCCACGCTGACGATGAACAGCGCGAACACATAGCGCTTGCCGTTGGGGGCCTTTATCGAGATGATAGCCTGCCCCTTTGCGCCTTCGGGCAGGGCGGCGTCCCCGGCGGCTACGGCGGCGGCGCTCACATCAAAGGGCTTTATGGTCAGCGTGTAGCGGCTATAGTCAACGAGTCCGTTCAGGTCGTCCGTCCCCGCCGTGTAGATGGTTGTAGAAGCGTAGTCGATGATGTGCATAAAGCCCCGCGCCTGCGCCAGTCCGTGCGGGTTGGTCGCCACAGGCGCGCCGTTCCGGCTGGGGTATTGCAGTATTATATCCCGCGCCAGCACCGCCCAACTGCCGTAGGGCGGCGTGGGGGCGGCAAGCAATGACCAGGTGGTGTCCTCGCCGTCATGGCCGGACACATCCGTTACCACCTTGGGCAACACGAAGCGGGCCTCGCCGTTATAGATGAACGAGCATATCTTGGGGTCCACCACCGTGGAGCGCATCGGAATGTTCGCGTTGCGCGGATTTTCTATTGTGCCTATAGACGGCGGAACGGGCGGGACTGCATCAGGATCGCCTGCGTCCGCGTCCCGCAGTCCGCGGATAAAGCGTATCGAAGGATGCTCGTACACCTTGTTCAGTACCGAAAACGTGAGCAATAGCTCTTTGTCAAAACACATAATTCACTCCTGTAATATAAAATCTTCCTTACCGCCTGCGCGGCAAGGTTATAAACAAATTTAATTTGACGACCATAGTGGGACATAGGGATAGTTGTCGTTACCATAGTATCCTACTTTTCTATCGTCGGGGGTATTCCCGCTGATTTCGCCGGATTTATAAATAAACGTAAAAGTTGCCGCCATACCACTCGGAACAAGAATCATACCATACTTGACACTAGCCCAAAAGTAGTAACTTTTCCCCACATCGAACGCCTGATAATCCGCAAAACTGCTTGCCAGATACGTATTGCCTGTTATGACGCCGCCGTCCATGATGAAAGTCGAATTTTCGCCTCGTATATACACAGGCGCATACTGTACGGATTTGTAAAAGTTGCAGCAATAACCGGTTATCTTTGACCCTTCCCTCATAATGACCGTCGTATTCGCGTTTACCGCCAATAATTGGTCGGAAAATTTAAACGCGCTTTCATTAAGTTTGCCGGCGCTTATGTTGTCCCCGTCTATCGTTACATTCTTTTCCAGCACGAATATCAGATGACCGTTGTTAACTCCCGACTCACTGTCCTTATTGGGGTAAAGGGCGATCAAGCCGTCTCCCATTAGTGAAAGCACCCCGCCGTTGCCGCCCTTATATTGAAACGGGGTATACAAGTTGGCTATTCCGTTTTCCCCTTTTGAACTACTCGTATTAAACCCTTTATCCCTGTATATCCTGCGCTCGCCGCCGCCGCCGCGCAGCCGCAGCTTTACATAGTCCCTGCCATTCAGAACAACGGCTATCGGTTTTGTTTCCTGGTCCTCGTTCAGCCTTATCAGGTATTCGCTGTAATCCTGCTCCGTGCCGCCTTCCGCGTAAAACTCCAGCCATCTGTTCGCGTTGTACAGAGTGTTCACCGGCACGGGGTTCGCCGTGTGGTCGGCTTCGGTTTCAACCCCGATTTTAGCGTTCAGGTTTTCCAGTTTTTCAACGCCGTTTTCGTGCTTTACCCTAAAAATGGTGATTCCGTACGTGTCGTCAATCTTGCTGTTAAGCGTTACGTCTACCGTCTTTATCTGCTTTCCGCCCTGCGAAACCAGCAGGTTAAACCGGTATTCGCCCCCGTCAAGCGCCTTATCGTTCGCGTCCACCGTTACCGCCGCCAGCATCCCGCCTGTTGTCGTGCCGTCTACGCTGCTTCCGTCAACGGTTACCGTTACCCGCTCCGCGTCCTTGCCGCCCGCCGTTATCGTCTGGTCCGCCGCCTTCGTTACCGCGAAATGCACGGCGGACTTCTCCACCGCGTTAAGCGTCCAGCTTTCCGCCGCCGTGCCGCTTCCCGTCCAACTGTCAATATCAAAAATATCGCCCGCGCTCTTGTTGGCAGTGTCCCTGTACCCTATCGCCGCCAGATTGCCCGTTCCGCCGCCCGGACTTGTTTCGCCCGCGATAACTTTCAGTTCAAATTCCTCCGCCGCCTTCGAGCCGCCCCCTCCAATTTCAACGCTGCCTTCCCCGCTCAGGTGGAATTCCCCGCCCTCCAGCGCATAAACAGAATCTTCCTGTTCGCACCGTAAAAAACCGTCAACAACTATCTCTGTTACCGTTGAGTCAAACACCAGCTTTACGCCTTTCTTTACCTCAAAGACGCTGTTTTTATCCAGGTAAAACCCCCCGCTTACCTTTAGGATGCCGGTCCCGTCCGAACCGGACATGCTTTTCGCAGCCTTTTGGATTGACTCTTCGGCGGCGTCTTTACCAATGACGCCGGCGTTGGCGGCGCTGTTTATCGACCGGACGATAACCGTAACGCCCGCCGGAATCACTATGGATTTTACCGTCCTTAGATCCAGATCGACATCCGAAGCGTCAAGGTCGGCCTCTACATATATCGTTTCAACGGAGCCGTCCTCAACCGCCGCCTTCAGGGACTCCCCGTCCCGGGCCATAACCGCCCACCGCGCACTGCCGGCGGTGTCGATGGCCGGAGATCCGCCCCCGTCCATAAGATCTTCACACCCCAATACCACAAAAACCGCCGCCAATACAAACCACTTATACTTCCACATCACTCCTAACTCCTCACTCCAAAGCCACTCGCCATTACCCTATCGAAGGCCGCCCTCTTTCATTCCTAATTCCAGAGCGCTCGCCATTACCTTATCGAAGGCGGCTCTCTTTCATTCCTCATCCCTCATTCCTAATTCCAGTATAGAAGGCCGCCCTCTTTCATTCCTCAGTTTTGCTTCGCCCAACTTCCGTTAATCGTCCCTACATAGGTACCGGCCTGCGGGGTTACCCCGAATAAACTATAAAAACTCGTACCCAAACCACAGGCGGTATTACTGGAACCGTTAAAATTAACATTATTCCCTCTGAGTACAACTTTAGTAACACCGCTATTTAAGAAAACGTTATTACTAGTTATGGATATATTAACCTCAACAGGGAATTCAACGTACTTTATGTACGACATACCAGAAAACACATTAGCCATGGTCGTCACTGTTTTAGGTAATACTATGCCAACCACCGCCGGTATATGTAAGGTTTTTATTTTATCCGCATCGGTTGTTGTGGCGGATGTTCCATTTATAATGATTATAGTCAGATCGCTCATGTCAATCGTAACATATCTACTGGTTATTCCGGACAGCGCGTTCGCCAGCGAATTATAGCTTTTGAATTGGGTGTCCGTATTCCACCCGCCATCGCTTGCCAGCTTTATTATATAGGGCGTCTCATCGGTGTTTTCGCTCTGGCTCGCCAGCCATGTCGCGAGGTTGCCGCCGGTAACGTCCGTCAAACTTACCGTTAAGCTCAGCGCGGTCCCGCCCCCGCCGGTACCTTCCGCCGCCACCTTGAATTTCAGCGTCCGCGAATACGGCGTCGCGTTCTTCGTAGCCGTTACCGTCAGCGTGTGATCCTTTACGGTATAATTTTCCGGGTTAATGGCAAAACTGTTTCCCGTTCCAGCCGCCGCAGCAATTCCGTCAACGTACCATGCCACATCTTCATAACCCGAAACAGACAGGGTAACGGACGCGCCGCCCTTGGTAACTGTAACGCCGCCCTCCGTATATCCGTTAACAGGAATATCATCATAGTCAAAAGACCCTTCCACTTCCTGCTCTCCGTCTATAGTGCCGGTCGCCTTGAACTCAACGGTAACGGTCCCGCTGTTTGCCGCGTTGTTTACGGACGTTGCATTGGTGTAGAAAAAAGCGTCTTGGTCCACGCCCTCGAAGGTATAGCCCGCCTTTGCCGCCAGAGTTACCGTAGCGGTGTATATCTGGGTCGCCGCAAACTTATTGCCGCTTACGCTGGGACTCCACGCTATTGTCCCCGCGTACTCTGTGCCGTCAACAGTCGCGGCGGGCGCCGCCTTCACCATCGGCGCGGCAAACAGATTCGTCAAATCAAACGCGCTCACAGCGGCAATCACGGCAAAGTCCGCGTCCGTATAAGTTACCGCCGGCAGATCGCTCGTAAGCCCCGGGTATATATGAAGCGCCTCCGGCCCAAGCCCCGCGTATTCGCTGCCCTTTGCGAGGGAAACCCTCACCCAGTAGTACCCCGCCGCAAGCTCTATCGTCCCCTTGTTCTTTTGGTTCGCCGTCAGGGTTATATTCCCGTTGTTCACCGCGCCCCCTCCGATAGTCTCGCTAACAACAAGTGTTGCCGTGTCCAGGGCATCCGGCAGTGTAATCTCATAGCTGAACATCCCGTTTCCTTGGGTTTCGGTTTCGGGCCCCATGGGAACGCTGACCGGCGTATTGCCGTTCTCGGCTACCCCTACGTCAGAGACAGTCCCCACAGCCACGGCCTTATACGTCCCAATGTCCCCCGTATAAGCCGTCAGCGTAACGTTGTATGTCCCCACCGGCAGCGTAGCTGTCACGGAAATTGCATTTGCCGGCCCCGTCATCACAACGGGATCCCCGCCGATGCTTGGCGCAAAACTCGCCTCAATCTTGGTAAAAATTGACGAGCCTATATCTCCGGGGTATACCGTCCGCTGTATGTCAAATAAATTTTCCCCCTCTAAACCGGCGCCGCCATTATCACCGCCAACATTTTTAAGAACGTTAGGCTGTATCCCGTCAAACTTGGTAGAAACCGTTAACGTCCCCTTGGCCCCGGACATTCCGCCCGAGCCTTTTCCTATGTCCGTAACCTGTTCGCACCCCGCGAACCCAAAAGCGAAAACCGCCGCCATTAAAGCAAAAACTTTTATAAAATTGAACTTTTTCATATTGTATTCCCCCTTGTAATGGGATATATTAAAAGAACCCTCCTCCAAGCCGATAATCAAACAACGTTTGACTGCCCGCCAAGCTAGGCCCGGAGTGAGGGGTATTAAGGAGCAAACTTGTCAATTATTCTCGTAAAGCGTAAGAAAACGCCTGTCTTATGCAAAAAACTGTATATGCCGTTATTAACGAATTTCGGGGGGGGGGGGGGTAAAATGAAAAATTAGTAGCGATGCGTGAGGAGTTATGTCGGGCGGCAGAGACGTAAAATTTTAAGAGCGCAAATTTATACGCCGGATTCTGAGCGTTTATAAAAAGAAAAATCCCCCCCTGTATTAAAACACTTCTTGCCACAATAAATTTCCCTAACAGCAAAAGCTGACGGCAAAGCCGCTATTTTTTGGGGAGCGGACAGAATCCACCTATTAGCAGAGGTCTCTTAACAGAGACTCCGCCTCTTAGCAGAGGTCTCTTAGCAGAGAGTCCGCCCCCCAAACAAAAAATGCGGGAAAAACCGATCATTAAAACTCACAGATAAACGGCTTTTCTCAAGGCCCATTCCACGGAGCCCGGAAAACAAAATGTCCGTATACCAAAGTCTCCTGTCTTATGGGCAAAACCCGTCAAGCCTTCCCAATCAAAGCAATAGCCCTAATCAGTGGCTGCCAAAGCCGAATTCGGCGCTCTCAACGCCGCCCAATCACAGTTACGTGTATAGAAGGGGACTCACACCCTCATTCCTTTGAAGTATACATCAACATTATAGGCAAGTCTTTTTCAAAATGTCAAGCGAATTTTGCGAATTTTTCTAAAGTTTTCGAATTTTTTAATTTCCTTGTCCCCTGTCCCTTATCTTTTCTTTTTCCCTTTTACTTTAACTGTTCCTTTTTACCATAAATTTCCTAAAAGTAAAATTGCTGTAATGTGATTGCCGCAGCAATTCCGATTTCAAAACGAAAATCAGCGTCAACTTTTACCGCAAAAGGCAATTTTAGGAGGCACGAGCGGTTAAAACGTAATTTATGAAGCGTAATGAAGCAAATTGGAGCGGAAAGTATTGTTTTTACGGAGTAAAAATGCACCCAAAATCAAAAAGGCACCGCTAAAACTATATCAAATTCGGAATTTTTCTGAAATCGGAATTGCTGTGATTGTCGGATATTGTATTTTCCTTCGCATCTGCCGAAAATGATATTGGGAGAATTTGAAAAAGTGACGGAACAGATAAACGCCGGAAAAAACAGATTGCGTTTCATGGATCTATTCGCGGGCGGAGGGGGTCTCTCCGAGGGGTTTATCCGGGGGGGATTTCAGCCTGTAGTCCATGTCGAAATGGATCCTTCCGCCTGTTATACCCTGAAAACCCGAATGGCTCGGCATTGGCTGGTAGAAAACAAACGGGAAGATGTTTACTATGATTATTTAAACAGAAAAATATCACGGGATGATTTTTATAAAAAAGTACCGGAAAATATACTGTCATCAGTCATTAATAAAGAAATTGGCGAGAATACAATAAAAGAAATATTTAAAACAATAGATAAAATTATTGATAACGATAATATAGACCTTATTATAGGTGGCCCTCCCTGCCAGGCATATTCTCTTATAGGACGTTCGAGCGACAGCAAGAAAATGGCAAATGATGCAAGAAATTATCTTTATAAATACTATACGATGTTTCTTGAAAAATATAAACCGGCATATTTTGTTTTTGAAAATGTTCTTGGTTTGTTGTCAGCAAAAGATGGAGAAAACAATCTTTATTTTGACATGATGAAGAAATTATTTAAGAAAACAGGCTATGAGGTGGAACATAAAATTCTCTGTGCTTCTGACTATGGTGTATTACAAAAAAGAAAACGAATTATCCTGGTTGGCAAAAGGGGTGGGGCAACTGGATTTTACCCTGAACCCGATATGTTGAATCCGGGGGTATTGGTAAATGAAGTATTTTCCGATTTACCCGTCTTATCAGCGGGAGAAGGTTCCGATGAACCTTGTAAAGTAAGATCATATACCAGACAATGGCTATATAAGAGTAAGATCAAGAATGATGATTATCCTGTAACCTTACATCAGGCGAGACCTCATACGAGGACGGATCTTGAAATATACCGAAGAGTTGTCAAGTCGTGGAATAATGGACACAAGCGGCTGGTTTATCACACATTACCTAAAACATTAAAAACACGAAAGAATTTGACTGCTTTTATGGACAGGTATAAAATCGTTGAAGGTGATTTACCATCCTGCCATACTATTCTGGCACATATAGCTAAAGACGGTCATTATTATATTCATCCTGATATTACACAAAATCGATCTATAACGCCGAGGGAGGCTGCCCGTTTGCAATCCTTTCCCGATGATTATTTTTTTGAGGCGGAAAAAGTAAACGCAAGCCGGCTTGCCGTATTTCGGCAGATTGGTAATGCTGTACCAGTCCTTATGGCAGAAGCAATTGCGCAGAAACTTATGGAGACTTGTAATGGCTGACGAAATAAAATTTAAAGTTCGCGCCCGATTGTTAGAGCAGATGGGTGAACAGCTTATTAAGTCAGAATCAATAGCTCTTATGGAATTAATAAAAAATTCGTATGATGCTGACGCATCTCATTGTGTAGTAGAAATGCATGATATGGATAATCCTGAGAAAGGTTCTATAATAATTACTGATGATGGAACAGGTATGAATTATGATATTTTTAAAAATGTCTGGCTTGAAATTGGTACCAGTAATAAAGCTGATAAAAAGGAAACGGAGGAAATTGATAAAAAAGGAATCATAAATGAAAAAAAGATAGAAAGAAGTAAAAAATTCAATCGTATTCCATTAGGAGAGAAAGGGATAGGCAGATTTGGAGTCCATCGACTAGGGCATGAGATTGAAATTATTTCCCGAATGGAAGGAAGCAAAGAATGCCGTCTTTTTGTAAACTGGGATGCTATCAATAAGAGTAAATATATTGAAGACTTTCCTATTTCGCTTGAAGAACGTCCGCCTGAAATATTCAAAAAAGGATATGGAACTAAAATCATCATTCAACGTTTAAAAAGCAAATGGAATAAGGCAACTGTACGAGAGTGTGCAAGAACAATCACATCTCTCAATTCGCCGTTTGATAATATTTCCAATTTCAGGACAGAACTTATTATTGATAAATCGGAATGGCTTATGGGCCTGCTGAAGTTTGATGAGATTGAAACATATAAATTATATTCTTTTGAAGCAAAGATGGAAGGAAGTCGTATTACGAAATTTGGATATACCTTCATACCATATCCGGATATGAAAGGAATTGAGAAAACTGTCCTTGGCATTGAAGCCATTATAAAAAACAATAGCATGGTAAGATTGGATGAGGATAAAAAGCCGGTTGATGTAGATCTGTCTACGGAAAAAATCGGTCCGGTTATTTTTAAAGGAATTATTTTTGATTTTGATACGAATATTTTAAAATTATCAAGATTATCTGACAGGAAAGGGCTTAAAGAATATCTGCGGGATAATGGTGGTATACGTATATTTAGAGACAATGTGCGTATTTGGGATTATGGTGAGCCTGAGAATGACTGGCTTGAAATGGAAAGTCGCAGAATAAACAGACCGGGAACAAAAATCAGCAAACGGCAAATACTTGGAGCTGTATATCTGGATAGCGAAAAAAGCCGGGCATTAATTGAGACGGCAGATCGCGAAGGTTTTGTTGATAATAATGCTTATCAGTTATTAAAATATGCCTGTAGGGCCGTTCTTGAAAAAATAGAAATATTCCGCAGGGCTGATAAAGAAAGATTGCGTATTTTATATGGAAACGAAAACAAGGAAATACCGGTAGTTACATCTTTAGACGAAGCAAAAAGACTTATTGACGAAAACATTCCAGATAAAAAAATAGTAAAAGAAATAGATCGATGTTTAGATAGAATTCAAGTGGATTATGATAGAATTACTAATTCCTTAATTAAAAGTGCCGGTGCAGGTCTGAATCTCATCGGTGTAGTACACCAAATGCAAAAAATAATAAAAAACATTATTTCTGGAATAGAAAATAATGTTTCAATTCAGGAAATCCGATCTCAGATTGATGATTTGGCGCGTTTAGTTGAGGGATATAGTATTTTAATCAAAAACAGCGAGAAAAAAGTTCGAAATATTAAGGGAATAATTGAGAAGGCATTGTTTAATCTTGAATTTCGCATAAAAGTTCACAATATTGAATTAAACTCGGCTTTTAGGAATAGATTAGATCACATTGATTGCATTTGCACAGAATCCCATGTTGTTAGCGCAATCATGAATCTTGTAGACAATTCAATCTGGTGGATTGATTTTTCAAAAAAGAAAGAAAAATCAATTTACATAGACATATCTTCGGAGTTAAAGGGTTATACTACGATAATTGTAGCGGATACCGGCACTGGTTTTACTATACCGGTAAATTTATTAGGCAAGCCATTTGTGACAGATAAGCCGGATGGAGCAGGAATGGGTATTGGATTAAATTTAACGACATTGATTATGGAATCACTCGGCGGTAAGATACTTTATCCTGATTATGACGATTTTTTTGTACCGCAAAAATATAAAGATGGAGCGATTGTAGCGTTGGCATTTAAGGAGAAAGAATAAAATGATAACAGGGTATCAGAAAGTAATTGTTGTCGACGATGTGTTTAAAGAGGTAGAACCGCTTTTGTCGGCGCTTTGGAGAAAAGGTATATCCTGCATATATTTAACAGGGCAGCAGGAGTATCTTCCTGAAAGACCTTTTTCCGGTGTAAGATTATTGTTTCTTGATATTGAGCTTGATACCAAAGCTCTCTCTGATAAAGACAAGGCGTCAACATTAGCCGCCGTTGTAAAGAAAATCATTGGAGAAAATCCCTGTCCGTATTTTATTGTATTTTGGACAAA
The DNA here is from genome assembly GCA_031265535.1 of Spirochaetaceae bacterium. GTDB lineage: Bacteria > Spirochaetota > Spirochaetia > Treponematales > Breznakiellaceae > JAIRMY01. The sequence continues at coordinate 16,677 of JAISCO010000164.1, forward strand.
ACATGATGACAACGTAATTAAAGAAGTGCTGAGATATCTCGGCACGGGTCATATATCACCCGTAGGGTGGATGAATTTTGATAAACCAACTTCATCAGATTCTATTGTAGAAGTTACTGAATTAATAAAAAAGATAGAATCAAAATCTGTAGAGATGAAGGCATTCAATTATTTATTAGCATGGGAAAATTTGCTGGATAAAACAATTTCTGATTTTTCTAATAAATATTTTTCAGCCGTTTCTACTGATGGAAATACTGATGATTGGTCGGGGAAAATGGCAGTATTATTGGGTCATTTGGCATCATCTTATACAGGAGAAAAACTTTATAATAACACAGATGATTTAAAAAATGCCATGCTGGCAATGAGCGATAGTTTAGGAGCCAGTATACAAAAGAATGTCAAGGCTGAAAATCTGGATCTTGAAATGCGCTTATTACAGCAACCGATAGAGTTGCAGGAGCTGGCGGTTCAAAACTCATTATTATTTTTAGATTTTCAGCCGGGTAAAAAAGTTTCATTTGGAAATATTTTTATAACAAATCAACCAGATGAACACTTGAAAGAAGCATTATACAAAAACATCTATCCTGATAATACGGATGGAACACTAATATGTGGTATGATAGTTACACCATCATGTGACATAGCGCATTCTAAATATTTGCATAATCAGAAAAACTGTTATCGTATACTCTATGGCCTTATGATTCCGGTCACAGATAGAGATCAGATCAAAAAAATTCATAAAATCAAAAAAGATTCTATTTTTATGATAGAACCTTTCTGGTATGAACAGAAAGAGCTGATATTTATTTTACTATTTCATTTTGGCAGTTTATCTTCAGTCTGGTGGGATGATAATGATGTTCCTCAGTTTGAATTCGCCATAAAAGAACATCTTGCCTTTGATGTTCAGTCAAAGCTAGCTAATCACGTGAACAGATTGGGAAATTCAATGTTACAATTTCAATAAATTATTTATGGATGTCTTAACCCCGGAACAACGGCATTATAATATGTCCCAAATTCATTCAAAAGATACAAAGCCTGAATTGATTGTCCGTAAATGGCTTTGGTGTCATGGATACCGGTACAGATTGCATAGAAAAGATTTACCCGGAAAACCGGATATTGTACTTCCAAAATACAACGCAGTTATCTTTGTTCATGGTTGTTTCTGGCATCGGCACAACTGTAAATATGCTTCGACCCCTGCAACGCGGAAGGATTTTTGGGAGGAAAAGTTAAATGGAAATGTAGAGCGTGATAAAGTAAATGTGCGGAAATTAATAGAACTAAAATGGCGAGTTCTTGTTATATGGGAATGTGAAATAAAGAAATGGGATACTGCCTTAGAAGAGAAAATAATTAATTTTTTAAGATTGAAAAATAACCCGTTTGTTCAGGACGATAGTTATGATGATTCTCAAGAAGTATTTCATATTGCGGCGGAATCAGAGATTGATTATGTGATTGAAGATGTTTAAATTTTTTGTAGCTATTCAGCTGGGATAGAACCAAAAATCACCAAATTCTGTCAAATTCAGATAATTTTATACCTTTATTGATTTCGGTTTGGCAGTCTTCTTTTAATGAAGTGCTATAGTGTTTATTTGCGAATTGTATTATTTCTAAAGGTGTTATTTTATTATTCCAAATTTCTTTTGCAAAACATATTTCAAATAGACGTATCATAAGAGATTGTTCATTATCCGGGGCGTTATTATACATTTCATTTAATTCTTTTGATAAATCATTTATTGTCATAATTCATCTCCATTTGATTTTTCATTTTTATAGCTCTTTTATAACATAGATACTTTTTTATACATCATAAAATACATAATCCCCACTCTCAGTTATTTCATTAGGCAAATAAACAATTTTAGCTTCTTTTTGAAAATTCCAATTTTTATTCGTTTCAATCACTATCTGATACAGATTGCAATTAGCCGGAGGCAGATTATATAAACTAAAGACATATTTAATTGCGTCATCTTCACCTTTTGAATCAAACTCAAGAACAACATCTTTTAAATCCATATCTACAATCACATATTTATTCATTGTTATTTTCATCCACAAATTAGAGTATATCTAACCAAATAATTTTGTCACGTGATCCCCCAGTAAATATTCCTTGTTTATTCCTAACCATTTTATCCGCCATTTCACCCGTCCCAATTTCTATGTCTCAATGCCTATGCACCCTCATTCATCACTCTTCATTCCTCACTGTCAAAAGTGGGAGCGCCCCCTCGCCAAATAAAAAATTACCTGTAAATATGAAAAATTTATCTACGCTGCTCCCCCTCGCTCCATAGTCCTCACTTCGCTTGCGCTTCGTTGCGGTCTATTCCGCTACCCCCACTCATTAACAAAGCCCCTCGTAAAAGCCCCTTCAGGCCGCGCCCCCTTTGTCATGCCCCTTGCTAAAAGAATCATTGTGGCAGTGGTCACGCCAAAGGGCATTATTTTTAAATAAAAATTTTCGTCAAAGACCCTTTGTCATGCCCCCTGCTGTAGCTTGCGCACTCCTTATTGTGGGCAAGGGTCATGCCAAGCCTCCGCTTCGCTCCGGCACGGGGAATTATCCCGCAAAAATTTACAAACCTACTCGTAAAGGTTTTTCGTAGGGCGGCGGGTGATTTTACCCCTATTTAATGAGGGGCAAAAAATCCCCCGCCGCCAACCTTCGGCAAAAAAACGCGGGGGTGGGGTGGGGTGGGGTACTCTCATATCCCTTATTACAAAGGGAAATCTATTTTTAGGAGTTAATTTATGAAAATTAACAGCATTTCAAACGTTGGAAGCTTGATTAATTTTGTGAGCGAAAATTCAACATGGTCTCCTGTAACGGTAAGCAACGCCGTAAGCGCTTTGGGTTACAGGAAAAACGGCGCTCTTGAAAGCCTTAAAAGGCTTTCCTCATGTCTCGTTGACTGCGCAAAACACGGCGCCGCCTGCGGCATTCACGGGTTCACGATGTATCACGAAACAGTCAAATTCTTTCAGGAAAATCGAAGGGACATCGTACGCAACATCGAATTAGCCGCAAAAATCATCGGCAAGGACGACGCGCTTATGATACAGGGATTCGGCGTTTATCGCGGACAGCGCCCGCCGTCAGTTTCCGATATATCAAGGGCTCTTAGAGACATGGCAAAGACGCACGGCGATTTAACGGACTTGTACAACGTGTTTTCATGGTTTTGTTTGGAAGACATCTCAAACATCTGGTACAGGTATTTGGACAATAATTATCCGTTCTATGCGTCATTGACACTGACAGCTTAAACAAATAACAGGAGAAAACACAAAATGAAATATTTTACAAACTGCAAAACAATAGAGGAAGCAAAAAAACTATATAGGGAATTGCTGAAACAACACCACCCCGACCACGCCGGAAAGGAAGGCGAAGCGGAAACAGTGGAAATCATCAACGATTTTAATCAATTCCTTGATAGTTTTGTTTCCAATTCTTTTAACGATTATTTTGCTGATAAAGATGAGAAACCGAACTATTCGACAATAACGCCGTTTCAGGAAATCCTAAAACAAATCATACACCTTGATTGCGAAATCGAGATAATAGGTTACTGGATTTATTGTTTTAATTCTTATTCTGTCTATAAGCGCCTACAGGAATTAGGTTTCTGGTTCAGTTCCAAACACAAGGCGTGGATTTATTCAGGCGGCAGAAAAAGCCGCTATGTAACAAAAGCTACGTTAGACCAACTGCGAAAATTAAAAGGCAATTACAAAATAGAAAAAGACGATAGTGATTTACTGTCGGCGGTTTAACGCAATTTAACACGGTAACTATCGTGCCCGCAAAGGACGCGATAGTTACCTCTAATTGTTATTCCCATTCATTACAAAGTACAACAATATTACCCCAAAATCGGTCTAAACAATATACACAGCCGATTTTATTAAGCAATCCTGCGCCCTTACAGATTCTCAAAATTGCCTGAAAAATTTATTTCAAGCTGTCTACTGTCCGTTTTGTTTTTTCAACGGCAGCAAATATTTTTTTACATTGTTATAATCAATTTCAAAATCCGGCATACCCCACTCCACAATAATTATCCATGCCTTACCGTCCATGTTTTATTTTTTATCCATTTCCCCGGTAATGAAACCTGTAAAACGCTAGGGTTTTTTTATTAGGCGTAGCCTATACGGTTTAATACCCCGCCGCTCTGCGGCGGCTGAAATTGAAGTATTATACTTGAAGGATGAGTGAGATCATACGAAAAAACATAATGTAAACACGCTTATGTATCACATAGTATGTCCGGCAAAATACCAGATGACAGTGATTTCCGTATCAGACTAAAACGTGAAAGGTAAAAAAAATACCGTAGGGATCTGCCCTGCGGTTGTTTATTTTTTATCGCACAAAAAAACGGCGGGCAAAGGGACTATACCCCGTGCCCGCCGCAATACGCCGCCAGCCGTTTACGTTTTTTATTTACTGTTATCCGTCAGAAGTTTTTCCTGCACCCCTATCACTTCTGTAAACTTCGTAGTGTCAAAATGTGTGTAATGCTCTTTCATTTTTTTTGAAGCGTGTCCGGTCAGACTCATTACCTTGCTGTCAGCCACGTTTGCCGACAGCAGCATAGTATTAAAAAAATGCCGCCAACTATGCATTGAAAGAGCGCGTTTCCGCCTCTCTTCACCGTTTATCCCGATTTTTTCCAGAGCCGCAAAGAAAGCGTTATACACCGGATGCCTACCCAGCGGCTTATTGCCGCCGTCATTTGAAAACAAATACCCGTCCCCGTTCCTCTCTTTCAACCGCAGCAAATCAAACTCAATTATCTTTGGTATCGGAATGTTACGCGCCTTGTGCGTCTTGGTGTCGCCGTATCCGTACCTGCCGTGCTGCCCCGCCACAGTGATATAACCGTTAAAAACATATTCCCCGCGCAAACCAAGCAACTCCCCAATCCGCATACCCGTACAAGCCGCCAGCTTGTTCAAAATACAATGCGTCTCGTCCGCCCACACCCCGCGCCAGTCCGCCGGAAACATCGCCCGCGCTTCTTCCGGTGTCAGTATCTCAATATCTTTCCCCGCTTCCGGCAGAAACTTCACCGTTTCACACGGATTGCTTTTTATAAGCCCCTGTAACTTCGCTTCCTCCAGCATGATTTTCAAAAACTTCAAAGCGTTGTTTCCAGTTGCGTTGGACAAACCCCGCTGTTTGAAACCCGACAGCCACAAATCCACCCCGTAGCTTGTTATCTCATCAAGCCTCACACCCCCGAATTGAGGAAGCAAATGTTTTTTAGTGGTTGACGCGCCTTGCGCCGCCGTCCCCTTAGACATCGGACGGCGGGCGCACCTTTTAAGCAGATACGCGCAAGTCTCAAAATCCCACCACCCCTCCGCAAACTTCGAGAATAACGGAGCCCTGACCTTAGCCTCTTTTTTGGGTATCAGCTTCCCCGCCCTGTAAAGCTCCATGCAGTACGCCGCCGCCGCCGTCTTTGTCCTCTGCCCCGTCGAATACATAGGAGTCCTGAACCCCTTGTCGTCGTAAGTCTGGTAATAAAAAATCCGCCGCCCCGATTCCATCGTCCTTGCGAAAACCGTAAAAACCGCTCTTGCCCTCCTAAAAACTCCTCATCGCGGATTTTTCGGATACTGCTATCAGAGCCGCTATCACCCGCGAAACACCATAAAAACCATACCGCCGACCGGCAACGCCAAGTCCTTATAGTATATGAAGTTATCATCGGTTTTTTATTTCTCGCAATCTGTATTTTGACAGGTCAGCGTAAACAGTCCCATTATGTGCCGTTGTGTCGTACTCCATAGATTTTAGTTTTTATTTTTCCAATATGCCTTACAATCATTCGTTCTGCGTAAA
>JAISCO010000168.1 GCA_031265535.1 Spirochaetaceae bacterium
GTTTGTAAAGAGGAAAGCATAGAAGACGGAATGGAAAGAAAGGCGCTGGAAATTGCACAAAAGATGAAAAACTTCAAAATGCCGATGGAAGAAATAGCGAAATATACCGGACTGCCGCTGGAGAAACTAGCGGCGCTGTAAACCAAATCTGCGGCACAAAAACAAGCACTGTCCACCCTCGCCTCTGGTAAACCTCTATCCGCTGTTAATGGGTGGGGGTAGCGGAAAAGCGTTTTGCAAAGCAAAACCTTTGGAGCGCGGCCTTTAAGCGGCATGTAACAGTAAGTTTTTGGGGCCTACGCCATGCTGCCACATACTCACACACGCTCACTAAGAGAGCGTGCCGTTTTTGGGCGGAGGGAGCCGTGACGAAAAAAATTGTCATAAACTTCAAAATTTTGACGGTTTATGATTGATGCGCTTCCCCCTTTGTAAGAAAGAAAAGGTAAAAAGTAAGGTGTTCCTTTTTACTTTTTACCTTTTCCTTTTTCATTGCTACAGGGCTCTATAGACAATTTTTGGGCCATACAATATCATACAAAAAGAAATAATAGAGTTGTCGGGAAACTTAAAGTTTCCGGGCGGCTTGCGCTAAGTAAAGGACTTGAGGCGGGTTTTACAGCCAGGTATATTTTCTATATTTTTGAGCAAGTCCAATGATTTTAAGGAGTTCAGATATGAGTAACGTTGTTTTTTCTGCCCGGACCAGGACGGATTTTGGCTCTGTCAAGGCATCTAATTTACGCAAACAGGGCAGGGTTCCGGGCGTAATATATGGGAAGGGCGAGACTATCCATATAGACATTGATCAGCGGGAGTTGTCGGGGGGTTTGCGGGTTATTTCAGAAAGTACCATAGTTAGAGTAACTGTTGACGGTTCGACGCATGATGCCTTTGTAAAGTCTACCCAGCGGAACATAAGGGACGGGAATATACTCCATGTCGATTTCTATGAAATTGAGATGGGCAAATTACTGCGCGCCCGTGTTTCGCTTCATATCACCGGTAATCCCATAGGCGTGCGTGAAGGCGGCATACTTGAAACGCCGCTGCATGATATTGAGGTTGAATGTCTTCCTAAAGACTTGCCGGAGCGCGTCAATGTTGATATTTCCCACCTTGGCACAAACCAGTCGATACACGTCCGCGATCTGGCGCTTGGTGAAGGCGTAAAACTCATTTCCGCCGAGGATCAGGTTATAGCGTTAGTTAAGTTTGCCAAAGCTGAAACCGCGCCCGCCGAGGAGAATGTTGAAACCGCGCCCGCTCCTGCCGCAAAAGACGCAAAAACCGGTGAAAAAAGCTAACGGGGCGTATCATGTCTGAAAAAAAAACCGAAAAACAGCATAAAAAAGTAGAAAAATCCGGGCAATCCGATGTACAGCGGCGTTTTAAGCAGCATCCTTTTATATTTATAGGAACGGTGCTTGTTCTAATAATAGTTATAATAGCCTTTGTTCTGGTGCCGGCGATTGTTCCGGGAGAAGGAATAGCCTCTTCCCAGCTTAATTTTGGCTCTTGGAATAATAAGCCGATAATATATTCGAGCGGCGGCGTCTTTGCCAGAGCGAGGGAAGAATACTCAAATAGGGTAAGAGACCAATATTCCAATACGAATATGTCTTATCAGTTTGAGTACCAAATATGGCGAAGGGCTTTTGAAGATACTGTTTTGTTTACGGCAATTTTGGACATAATGGGTAAATCCGGCTATACGCCGTCCAAGGACTTTGTAGATGAGCGTGTAGCCTCGCTTCCGCAATTTCAGGAAAACGGCCGTTTTTCGGGAATAAAATACAAGAAACTTGACGCCGCTTCGCGTATAAAATTATGGCAGGATGTAGCCAACGATACACTTATTGGGCGTTATTATGACGACCTTGCGATAAAAACACCGGATGCCGAAGCGGATTTTTTTGGAAAAATGGCGCTTCCGCAGCGTAAATTCAAGCTGGCGGTTTTCCCTTACGCTTCGTACCCCGATGAAGAAGCCGCTGCTTACGCAAACAGAAATCCCGATATGTTCAAGACTGTGTACCTTTCACGGATAACGGTTTCCGGCGGTGAGCGGGAAGCGCAGTCAATTCTTGAAAAGATTCGCTTGAACGAGGTAACTTTCGAGGATACGGCGCGTACACAGTCGGAGGATGATTACGCGGATCTTGGCGGCGATACCGGTGCGAGAATGGCTTATGAACTTTCGTTGGATATACCGGACGAAGAACAGCGAAAATCCGTAATAAATCTGGCTGAAGGCGAGACCAGTTCCGTGATTAAACTGCCTTCCAGTTGGGTTATTTTCCGGGCTAACGAAGCGTCCCGTCCCGCCGATTTGCAAGACATCGCGACATTGAATAAGATTCGCCTTTTTTTAATGGATAACGAGCGCGGCGTCATAGAGAATTGGCTAATAACGCGGGCGGAAAATTTCGCCCAACAGGCGCGGGGCATTGGTTTTGAAACTGTAGTTGCAGACTATAATATAAATTCTTACGATTTTGGGGAGCTTCCGCTTAATTATGGCGATAGTCCGTTGTTTACCACCGTCAACTCTTTTCAGGTCTATAGCTTGAGCGGCGTTTCGACCGATGAAAATTTCTGGCGTACAGCTTTCTCAACGCCTGTAGGCGAGCCGTCCCGCCCTATAGTGCTGGGCGGTAATAGTGATAGTATCGTTGTTTTGTACCCGGACGAGGAAATTGT
>JAISCO010000274.1 GCA_031265535.1 Spirochaetaceae bacterium
CGCTTGCCTCTGTCTGACGCTTCTTTTTTCGCTTGCCATCCTCTTTTCGGGATGTAAGAGCTCGGAAGAAGAGATTTGGGAGGATGAGGGCACAAACAACGGCACAAACAACGGCAAAGTCCCCGGAGTCGGGGGGGCACCCCCTCCGAATGCCCCCGGCTTCTCGGGGCCTGCCGGCAACAAGGTGAGCGCCATAGCCATGATACGGGCGGCCAAGTCTGATGAGGAACCCACCCTGTTGCTTTCGCTGCCGAAGGGCACGGGACTGGAACTGGTGAACCTCGCGGCAAAAGATACGGACATTGGCACGGGTCTGGTCCTTAAGAGCGACAACAGCCCCGCCGAGGTGACCATTGACGGCGGGGGCAGGATGATAGAGCTGACGGGGGATGGCAAAGGCTCCGTCATCACCGTGGGCAGTGGGGTAACGTTGACCCTGCAGAACATCACCTTTAAGGGGCTGGACAACAACAACGCCCCGCTCATCAAAGTGGACGGCGGGACCCTCGTCCTTGAAGACGGCGCGGTTATTACGGGCAACACCAACACGGAGAGTGGAGGCGGCGGGGTGTATGTGTGCAACAGCGGCACGTTCAGCATGAAAGGCGGGACCATCAGCGACAATAAATCCACGAAAAATGAGGAATACTACGGCGGCGGCGGGGTGTTTGTGTCCATCGGCACGTTCAGCATGAGCGGCGGGACCATCAGAGGCAATGAAGCCATGAGGGACGGCGGCGGCGGGGTGTTTGTGATCTCCGGCACGTTCAGCATGAGCGGCGGGACCATCAGCAACAATAAAGTCAACGGCAACTTCAATGGCGGCGGGGTGTTTGTGGACGCGTATGGCGCCACATTCACCATGAGTGGCGGGACCATCAGCGACAATGAAGCCAAGGACGGCGGCGGGGTGTTTGTGAACAAAGACGGCGCGTTCAGCATGAGCGACGGGACCATCAGCGGCAATAAAGCCGCGGACAGCGGCGGGGGGGTGTTTGTGAAAGACCAAGGCACGTTCATCAAGACGCCTGCCGACGATTCATTGACGAGCGGCGTGATCTACGGCAATACGGCCCCCCTTCTCGCAAACGCGGCGAAGGGCGACAGCTTTGGCCATGCGGTCAGGTTCGAAGGCGGCGGCAACAATCTACGCAGCACGACGGCGGGCGAGAATATTACGCTGACCACCAAGACGTATGGAGAATCCGGCGGCTGGGACCCGAAAACCCAGTCCTAGCCGGACAATAGTTTTGAGCAAAGTTGTTCAGGAACCTCCGCATGCGCGCATGTGCCGTTCCTGGACAACTTCAAGCAACTTATTCGCAGCGGGGTTTAATACCCCGCCGCAAATTTGCGCGCAAATTTGTTTGCGCGCTTGCGGCGGAACGGCTTTCGGTTCGATAGCGGCGTTAGGGTGCTTCACTCCGATAATTTGTGTCGCCATTTATGGCGCAATCTGTGTAATTTGTGGCTAATTTTTCAATTCTGTCCTCATTCTTAATTGTTAATTTCCCTCTTCCTTCTTCCCTTTTACTTTTTATTTCTTACCTTTTCCTTCACTCCTCACTCCTCATTCTTCATTCCTCATTCCTCATTCCTCACTGCTAATTGTTCATTGTTAATTTTTCCTTCTTCCCTCTTCCTTCTTCCCTTTTACTTTTTCCTTCACTCCTCATTCCTCATTCCTCATTCCTCATCGTTAATTGTTAATTGTCTTACTTCTTCCCTTTTACTTTTTCCTTTTTTTAAGTGCACAGCAAAGTCCTAGCATATTACACTTCGATATACTATGCTAAAAACATGAACTATTCGATTGCGTTAACCCCGGGCGACGGTATAGGCCCGGAGGTTAGTTCTAAAGCCGTGGATGTTTTAGACCTTATAGGCGATAAATTCGGACATATTTTTAATTTTGTTGAGCTTGAGGCGGGCGGGTGCGCGATAGATTCGACAGGCGAACCGCTGCCGGCGTCAACATTAGAGGCCGCGCTACAGTGCGACGCTCTCCTTTTAGGAGCGGTAGGCGGCCCAAAATGGGAGACGCTGCCGGGTAATTTACGCCCCGAGCGGGCTCTGCTGGGACTTCGCGCCGGACTCGGAGTGTTCGCAAACCTGCGTCCTGCGGCCCTGCTTCCTCAACTTAAAGACGCCTGCCCGCTTAAAGACGATGTTTTGACGGCAAGCCATCCGGAAGGCAAAGCGAACTTTGACCTGTTAATCGTGCGCGAACTTACCGGCGGGATATATTTCGGCGAGCGCGGACGGGACGGCGATGGAAGATCCCCCGAATCATCAGCGTTTGACACGGAACGTTACAGCCGCGCCGAGATTGAGCGGGTGCTGCGTGTCGCTTATGACGCGGCGTCCAAACGGCGTGGAAAAATCTGCCTGGTTGACAAGGCAAACGTACTCGAATCCTCGCGTTTTTGGCGGGAAATAACGATGGAAACCGCCGCCGAATATAAAGACATCGAAACTTCATACATGTATGTCGATAACTGCGCCATGCAGCTAATACGCGCGCCCGGCCAGTTTGACGTGATCGTTACGTCAAATATTTTCGGCGACATTCTTTCGGACGAGGCTTCCGTTCTATCCGGCTCTATCGGAATGTTGGCTTCGGCAAGCATAGGCGCAAAAAGCGCCGTGAAAAAGTATCCGGCTGGAATGTACGAGCCGATACACGGTTCCGCGCCTGACATTGCGGGCAAAGATTTGGCAAACCCGCTTGCCGCGATACTTTCAGCCGCGATGATGCTGCGTTATTCGTTTTCGCTGGAAAAAGAAGCGCTCGCCATAGAGTCCGCCGTAAATAAAACTCTTGACAGCGGACTGCGGACCAAAGATATAGCAAGCCGCGCAAAAAACACGGCAAACGAAAAAATAGTCGGCACAAACGAGATGGCCGCCGCGGTGATCAAGGCGCTTGAAAACGGATAATTTCTGTATACATATCTTCATTCTGGTATGAAAATAAATTTTAGCGCCGGTATTTTTACCGCCTGTATACGGCGTTTTGTTTTTTGTTTTTTTCTTGCCTCAGGCGTATTCTTACGCGCTGAAAACAGTTTTGCACTCAATTTTTTTGATGACGCGGACGCGGAAGAGTTAGCCGCCGCCATCGTTGACGCGATGAGCGACGAGGACGCTCTGGCCCAGACATTCATGCTGGGCTGGCGGGACATTGTGGATTCCCCTTCTCAACTGATACAAGAATGGATAAGCAGGCGGCATATTGGGGCGGTTAAAGTCTTTGGCTGGAACACCGTCGACACACAGCAGCTTGCCCGCAACATCGGCGTATTTCAACGTTTGGCGGCGCGTAATCCATACTCAACCCCGCTTCTTGTCGCCACGGATCAGGAAGGCGGCCTTGTCCGTCATGTCAAAGGCGACACAAGCGATACGCCCGGCGCCATGGCAATAGGCGCGTCAGGCTTTCCGGAGGATGCCTACAAATCCGGCTACTATATCGGGCGGGAACTTTCTGTGCTTGGCATCAACATGAATTTTGCCCCGTCTGTCGACCTGTACACGAATCACAGTTCCGTACTGATTGGCCCGCGTTCCTTTGGCGATTACCCTGAATACGCCGGTATTCTGGGAATAGCTTTCGCAAAGGGTCTCCTGGCGGCGGGCGTTATTCCCACCGCCAAGCATTTCCCCGGTCATGGCGACACGGATTTGGATTCCCACGGCGTGCTTCCCAGCATAGACGCGCCGTTTGAAACTCTATGGAACCGCGAACTTATCCCGTACCGCATGATGGCGAAAGAGTGGATACCGGCCGTAATGAGCGGACATATCGCGTTCCCGAATACCGAGGCCGCGAAAGCGCCGGCCTCCTTGTCGCCATGGTTTCTTGGCGAAGTGCTGCGAAACAGGATAGGTTTTACAGGCATTGTAGTAACAGATGATATGATAATGAACGGCGCGACCATGAGCACGGGCAGCTTATCGCTCGCGGTAAAACAGGCGCTGCTTGCCGGTAACGATCTTATAATGATGAGCAGTACGCCGGCTCTGGACGATCCGGTATGGGTAAACCTGCTTAGGGATATGCGCGCGGAGCCGGCTTTCAGGTTGCGTGTACGGGACGCCGCCCGGCGTGTTATGACGGTAAAACTGCGGCGCCTGCGCGGAAGCGGCTCGGTTCCGTTGATCCCCGACATGGCAAGGGTACGAAATGAAATACCGGACAAGGAAGGCGCGGCGTTTTTTCAGGATTTGGCGGCGCGGTCCGTTACGTTGATAAAAGATGACGCCTCATTATTACCGCTTAGCGCTGAAAAGGCGGGACGGGTGTTTTTAGCGGGGCAAAACCTCGATTTTTTCACGCTTGGGAAAAAGTATTTTAACAACGCGCCGTCTTACTGGTACAGCGCTCCGGCCTCGAGTGATCTAATGCTGCGGGCGGCGGGCGCCGATACGATAATTTTTTATCTTTCCAATAGCGAAGGAATCGAGGTACTCCGCAGTTTCCGCCCGCTTGGTAAAAAAATCATCGTCCTTTCGGTACTGAGTCCCGCTTATCTTAATGAAGTCCCATGGGTGGACGCGGCTCTCGCAGTTTACGGCAGTTCTACCGACTCGCTTTTGGCCGGTTTTTCCGCGATTTTAGGAAAAATTCCGGCACAAGGATCGCTTCCATTCGCGCTAAACAGCCGATAATCAACAGTATGGAAATGGAAAGATTCCCGCTCTACCGTTGGTGGAAGGCTCATGAGATAGAACGTATCTGGCCCGAAACTCTGCTCAAAATGAAAGAAATTTACTATGTGGCGGCTTGTTCCCGCTTCATGACTATGAGTTTTATCAAAGACCACGCATGGGTCTTGACTTCCGGCGGTATTGGCGCAAGCGCCATGCTGCTGCACAGTAAAGGCTCGCTTTTTCCTGTATTTAACGGCAAAACGGACATAGCGCCCCCGTTTTTTCTTGAACGCGCGCTTAAAAATATTACGCTGTGTTCGCTGCAAGGCTTATCGGAAGAAGTCGGAATGCTTGAGGCCATGTTAACGCCTTTGGGAATCGCCGGACGCGAAGCTGTAAATTTTAAGCTTATGACGCTTGAAAGAAATCCGTCCCCCATAAAAACGCCTGCCGGTCTGTCATTCCGCCGCGCCGAAAAAAGCGATATAGACGAACTTTTGCCGTTACAAGCCGCCTACGAAAAGGAAGAAGTCCTCCCAACGGGCGCAATTCTGGATATTCGTGTCTGCCGCTGCAATCTTGAGCGTATAATCACAAAAGAAAAAAGCCTTGTAGCGCTATTGGACGGGCGCGTCATTGGAAAAATTAACACAAACGCCAAATCCTACTCCCGCTGCCAGATCGGCGGCGTGTATGTTCTTCCTGAACATCGCGGAAAAGGCGTCGCAAGCAGTCTAACCGCCATATTCAGCCGTATTTTGCTTGCTGAAAATAAAGGCGTAAATCTTTTTGTTAATGTCAACAACACCGGCGCCCGTAAAGCCTACACCCGCTGCGGTTTCCAAGAACTGGCGGACTACAGGATCGTATATATTTAACCCACCGGCGCAACAGGGAAAAGGGAAAAAAGGAAAAGGGAAAAGGGAAAAATTAGCAATTAACAATTAGGAATGAGCAATGCGGGTGGGCGCGTATGCAAAGCGCTGTTCATGGGATCCTAAGGCACGGAGTAAAGTTCGCTGACGGTATGCCGCCGGGGCCTTTATGTTCCTTTTGTAATACCCGGTTTAATATCTCGCGGAATTGTTCCCAATTTATGTACATATTGAGCCGCTCAAGAGGGTCTCCGAGTTTGCTGAGGTCTATCAGTCGGTCATTTTCATCAAAAAATCCATGCTGTTTCATGGTTATAGTTTATCATATTTTTCACTCTTTGTGTAGAGTTTCCAGAGGTTCAACAGAGTTTCCAGAGGTTCCCGGAAGCAAAACTGTCCACTTAAGAACCCACCGCCTTTAGACGGAGGGCATTTAGTTCTTAAATTTAATCTCAGTATTTATATCAAGTCTTACATTATATTTGCTATAAAAAGATCGTTGATATTCATTCTGTATTACATGAAAATTTGGATGTTTTTTATTACAAATGAAAGCTTTTTTATGTTTGTATTCTCGCAGCCTTTCTGGATGCACTTGGTTAAAAATTTCAATAGTTGATTCCAATTGAAGTTTTGCTTTTGCTGCTCCACCTGATCTTTGTACTTTTAATTCAAGGAAATAAATATGTTCATTTGAAGTGATCATGCCTTCACAACGTTCTTTGCCGGGAAACTGATCGTCTTTAATTACGCCCTTATCAATTGCGGTAAAAGTTAGTTGGAATGGTTTTTCGTTAATAACTGTTGCTATCCATTTGCTTTTATTGGTTCTGTCTGTATACGCTTTCTGACCATTTTGGTCATCACAAATACCAAAATTCAAATCTTCTGTAGGTGCTTCTTGATGTGTTGGATCAAAAAAATTCAAGATGGTACATCCTCTTCAATTTCTAACAAAGCATCAAACAACTCGTTTCCTTTCTTTAAAGAATTATTCAAATAATTATTATCGGACGGTATATCATATTCTGCGGGAAGCTTTAAAATTTTACCTGTATCGTTCAGTTGGTAGACCGCGACATTACCGGGTGAAACTGTTGCGCCTAATGGGACAATCTTTTCAAGCCGCGCAAGTAACTCCTGTTCATTTTTGAGGCCAGTAATTTTACTTTTCAGTATATCAGCCTGAATAGCTATACTTAAATAATTAATAATATAGGGACTGTGAGTGGTCATTATGAGTTTATTTTCGTGGCATATATTATTACATTTTATCAAGCATTCTAATGCCGTTTTTTGGGAGTCTGGGAATAGATTTTGCTCCGGTTCTTCAACAATGTTTATAAAAACAGACTTATTAAATTTTGCAGAAAGTGTGGAAAGTGCGATGTTCCTCTGTTCATCCGTTAAACTTTCGTTCTTCCAAATGTCTTCAACGCCTTTTTTATAACGATTTCTTTCCTCCATAGTCATTATATTTTCTTCTGAATTTCGTTGCTTTACTATATAATTCGCCAAATAGTCAGATACAAGAAAAAGCGGAACAAAAGATTGAAAACCGCTTGAGGCATCCATAAGTTTGATTTTGTAATCTTGGGTTTTCAAATTAAGCGTATCATTTAATTTGTCATAGTCCAGATCAATGTTGTTGATAGGCAGTCTAACTGTCTCTTTCATTCTTTGTTTTGAATTATCAAATTCCGTGAGAAAATCAAGTAAAGATCTGGATGATATTTTTAGTTCTTTGGTTCTTTTTACATATGAAATAAAATTTCTTTCCGCAGGGACATACATAATCTGAGGAAGTTCATACTTTCCGTTTCCATCAATAATTTTTAGCACGTCGTCTTTGTATGAAAATGAAAACGCTTCGCTTTGGTATTCAATTGTTGCATGTTCAAAATTATAGTTTTCCAACCGATTATAATCAAGGAATTGCTGTCGTAGTCGTCCTTTTCTCTCAAACCACTTTTTTTCATAATTACCTCTTACCAATGCTTTTTCAATCCACATAAAAGTAGAAATTAGTTTCGCAACAACGCTTTTACCTGATCCTTGACTGCCAATAAATATCGTAACTTTCTTAATATCAAAAAAACCATCATTGTCAATATACCCATCCCTGAGCGGCCCGAAATTTACGATTTTCATCCTGGTCATACTATACTCCTTATGTTCATATTTTATAACAAATTATTAAATATTTCAACACGCACGAGGCAGGCAAGCCGGGTTAATTTTTGCAGTATCATCATCGGCTTTATCATGAGACCCAACATGCGGAGAGTAAGTTCGGTTATATCGGCACTGAGAATGAAACCGGAATGCCACACGACTCTGTTAAAATTCTTCCGTTCCAACGCCTTTGACATTGATACCTTATACCGGAAGCTCACCACCGTCTTTCTGAATACACCCCCGCCAAAAACCATTGCCGTAAAGGTTGTCACTCCTCTCCCCTCTCCCCTCTTCCTTCTTCCTTCTTCCTTCTTCCTTCTTCCTTCTTCCTTCTTCCTTCTTCCTTCTTCCTTTTCTCCGGCGGGAAATAATTGACAAACAACGGCAAGCGTTATAAATTTATGTAAATGAGGCGCGATACTCGCCTCGAAAATTAGGAGGAACTATGAAAAAAAGAATACTTGTTGCATTTGCGGCGGCGGCGCTGCTTTCGCAGGCGGTTTTTGCGGGTGGGAAGCAAAGCGGCGAGACAGGCGGGCTTACCCTTGAAAAGGGCGTGTTGAGCATAGGAATGGAGATCGGCTACCCGCCGTTTGAATACTATGACACGGACGGAAAAACGCCTATGGGCTTCGACGTAAGTTTGGGGAAAGCGCTTGCCGACAAACTTGGCCTTACGGTAAAGTTTGTCGATACGGCTTGGGACGGTATTTTTGCCGGCGTCGCTACCAACAAATATGACTGCATAATATCGGCCGTTACGATAACCGGGGAACGCAGGCAGGTTTACAACTTTACCCAGCCTTATATCGGTAACGCGCAGTCTATCGTAATGCTTAAAAATTCGCCGAACAAGGTTCAGAAGCCGGAAGATTTAGGCGGCTTAAGGGTAACGTATCAGGCGGAAACTGTTTCGGATGTCTATGTCGCAAAACTTATTGAAAGCGGAATTAAAATTACTGTGTTTGAGTACGACAAGGTTATGAACTGTTTTGACGAACTTAAGCTGGGCCGTGTTGACGCTATAATGTGCGACAGTCTTGTGTCGGTTGATTATGTAGGCGCGCCGGACAGCGTGTTTACAACAGTCTGGCAGGGTGTTTCCGATGAGCAGTTTGGCGTTTGTTTGAGGAAGGGTAACGATAATCTTACCATAGCGCTTGACATGGCGCTTGACGAGTTGTTTCTGGACGGCTCCATGAAGAAATTATCGGAGGATATATTCCACATGGATATGGTTTCCGGGGTAAAGAACTAAAACCGGAATGAGCCCTCTTCAAAAAATAATAAACTGGATCCCGCCGCTTTTGGAAGGCGCGCAGATAACGATTCTGCTGACCATAACGGCGGTTTCCGCGGGGCTCGTTTTGAGCCTTTTTCTTGCGCTGGGTAAAATGTCAAAGAACAAGGCTCTGAGCAAGTTTTGTTCAAGTTATATATTTTTTTTTCGCGGCACGCCGCTGCTCATGCAGTTGTATTTTATCTATTACGGATTGCCGCAGATTTCACCATACCTTATCATAAATGACCGTTTCCTTGCGGCTTTTATCGCGTTTGGCTTGAATTCGGCGGCTTACTGCGCGGAGATTATCCGGGCGGCGATTCAAAGCATAGACAAAGGTCAATTCGAGGCGTCCCGTGCGCTCGGCCTGTCCTATGCCAAGATGATGACGCTTGTTGTCATCCCTCAGTCAATACGCCGCCTTATCCCTCCGGTGGGTAATGAATTCATCATGGTACTAAAAGACGCGTCGCTGGTTTCCATTATCGCGCTTACCGATATAACTAAGGCGACACGGTCAATTTCATCGTCCAGCGCATCGGCGCTTGTGTATATTCCGGCGATGATTCTATACCTCATCATAACCGCGGTGTTTACTTTCGTGTTCCATAAACTCGAAAAACGCTATTCGGTATATTAACGGGTGGTAACGGAGGGCGCTATGTCGATGGTAAAAACTGTTAATATCAGTAAGGCGTTTGGTACGCGCGAAGTATTAAAATCGGTGTCTCTTGAAGTTGAACAGCAAGAAGTTGTCTGTGTAATAGGCCCGTCCGGAGCGGGAAAATCTACATTTTTACACTGTCTTAACCGGCTGGAACGGATTGACGAGGGGCTTATATATATTGACGGCAAGCTTCTTTTTGATTGCAGCAAGGGTGTGAATAGAGTCAGGATGAGTTCCGCCGAGCGCGCCGCGTCGCTGCTTGAAATGGGTATGGTCTTTCAGCGTTTTAATCTGTTTCCGCATAAAACAGCCATAGAGAATGTGATGCTTGCCCCTGTACACGTCCGTAAAATACCGTTAAAAGAGGCTAAGGAAAAAGCGGAAGCTATACTTGCGCGGGTCGGGCTTTCCGATAAAATGATGGATTTCCCGTCTCATCTTTCCGGCGGTCAGCAGCAGCGTGTAGCGATAGCGCGGGCGCTTGCGATGGAACCTAAAATAATGTTGTTTGACGAGCCGACTTCCGCCCTGGACCCTGAATTGGTCGGTGAAGTGCTGTCTGTTATGAAGGGCCTTGCCGGAGGCGGCATGACGATGATTGTCGTAACTCACGAAATGGGTTTTGCCCGTGAGGTTGCGGGGCGTGTTGTATTTATGCACGAGGGTGTGATACTTGAAGTTGGTAAACCGGGGGATATTTTCACGAATCCGCAAAATGAGCGCACCCGTCAGTTCCTGCAAAGTGTTTTATGAGCGGCGCCGCGGCATCAACGCTATATAAAATACATATACTCGTCGCTGTGCTTGGAATTTTTTATCAGTGAAGCGAGTGTTTCGCTGTCGATTATTTCGGCTATGCGCCGGTTGAGGGGTTCAAACACTTTGCGCCAGATACATTGCTGTAATTTGCCGCAGCCGTCAGGCGGCGGCTCGGCTATCAGCATGTCGCCTTCAAGAGCGCGCAACACATCCCCGATTATTATTTCTTCGGCCGGTTTGGCAAGGGCATAGCCGCCGGACGCGCCTTTTATCGAGCGTGTAAAACCTGCCCTGCGTAAAATAATGGCGACTTGTTCTAAATAACGCGCCGATATTGATTGCCGAATGGCAGCGCTTAGTAAGGTAACATGATCGCCGCAACAATTTTCCGCGAGGTCGATCAACAAACGTATGCCGTAACGTCCTCGTTTCGAGATTTTCATATCGCATACTCCGGATCAATGTATGACTTATAGTCCGCCGCTAAATCCGACAGCTTTATTGAATCAATAAAGCTGTTTATTCCTTCGTACAGATTTTGCCATGTATGACGGTTAAGACAGCTTGCCTCAACCGGGCAAAGTTTTGAATCAACGCATTCCGCCGGTTTTAGATCGCCTTCAACCGAGCGTAAGATCGCGCCAACGCTTATTTTATCGGCGCTCCGCCCAAGCAGATAGCCGCCGTTCGGTCCGCGTATCCCCGTAATCAATCCGGCTTTTCGCAGCCGCAGGAATAATTGTTCAAGATACCCTTCTGAAATGCCGGTATTCTTCGATATGTCTTTTGTGTTGACATACCGGCCCTCTTCCAACAGAGCCATATACAGCATGGCCTCCAGCGAATAACTGCCTTTGGTTGAAATCCGCATACAATCCTCTCTCCAACTCCTATAAAAATTATAGGATAATAATAAAAAAAATACAACCCGCCAGCGGGTTCTCATACGCTCCGCGTTAACATACCCAAAGCAGCCTTCACTCCGTGCCTTTGGTAAGGCAAAGGCGATTGGCATACGCGGCTGCCCGCATTGATAATTACTAATTGATAATTGATAATTTCTCGCGCTTGGCCCGCCGGCGGGTTTACATACGCTCCGCGTTAGCGTCTTGCCGCCGCAAACTTGTTTGCCCCTCGCTGGGGGCGGAGATGTGTTCACTTCGATAACGGCGGTCGGAGCTTTGCACCCGCTTCGATAATTCGCGTTAATCTGTGTAATTTGTGGCTTATTTTTCAATTCAGGGGGTGGGCGCTGTTTCCATACATCATCGCAAACCGTTGCCTCATAGTCGCGCCCCCGCCCAAAACGGCACGCTCTCCTAGTGAGCGTGTGCTTGGGTAAAGCAGCATGGCGTAGGCCCCGAAAAACTTACTGTTGCCTATAAATGTTTAAAGGCCGCTGTCGCCAGCCCGCGCAAGCGCGGTCTTCTGCCACCCCCCGCCAACGAGTTTCTCATACGCTCCGCGTTAGCATACCTGCAA
>JAISCO010000279.1 GCA_031265535.1 Spirochaetaceae bacterium
AATGACTTTCTAAAGAACATCTGCCAGGTGGAACACAGCCGGCACCGCAGCCCGGTCAATTTTCTGGTCAATCTGCTGGCAGCGTTATCGGCGTATAGTTTTCTGCCGTCTAAGCCGTCCATCCGGGGCTCCCAAGATGAAGGAGTACTGCCTCTTCTGGTTTAGCTCTTCATCGAACTCACGTTAAATAAGTATAAGGAAGGAACGGTATCTCCGGAACAGGAAAGGATAGCTAAAACGGTATTGAATGCCGCTTTTGAGGTGCATTCTTACCTGGGACCGGGCTTGCTGGAAAGCGCCTCACAGACTTGTCTGCTCAGCGAATTAAAATTTTGAATGACAAAAAAACTTTTTCGACTTCTTCGACTTCGTGGTTAAACAATTCTGTGGGGCAAGAATAGATGCCTATCCGGCGGCGGCCTTAACATAGCAAAATTTTTTCAAATTCATTGAGTACTAACTGTTTCAAACCGGCAATGCTGCCTTCAACATAAGCGCCGGCCGCGTTTTTATGACCGCCGCCGCCAAAAATGGCGGCGGCCTTTGACACATCAACCGAATCGCGTGAACGCATACCTATGGTGCATTGCGTAGGACTGCTTTGACGCAGCGCCACCACCGCCTCGACACCCTCAATCTCCATCAAAAGCTTGTAAAGCGTATCGGAGTCGCGGTTTTCGATACCATAACGCTCAGTTTCCGCCAATTCTTCAACGGCAATCAGCAGTTTCCCGCCAAAATAAGTTTCCGTATGACTTAGAACCGTACCAAGCAATAAACGGGAATTCAGAGATTTACCGCCAAAAATCTTTGCAAAAGTTTCCTTAGGCCTAGCCCCCGCGTCCGCAAGTTCTGCCGCTATACGGAAAATTTCGCCGCCGTCTGAGTCAATATGACGGAAGAATCCGGTGTCTCCGCAGAGTCCCAGGAACAATAAACGCGCCTCATCTTTGGTAAAATCAAGCGGCAAAGCCTTGAACAATGAAAAAACAAGAACTGTGGATGACGGCGCCGACGCCTCAATGTAGCCGCATACGGGGCTCTCACCGCGTCCGGCGCCGTCATAGGCTGCCCCTGTAGCGTGATGATCAATGATGCCCAGCGGAAGTGTTTTTAGCCCATCGCAAAGCGAACCGGTACGGGACGGCGCGGAACAGTCAACAATTAAGGCGGCGGCTCCCGCCCTGTCTTCAGCGCTGATTTCAGCGGAAAACAAAGCTTTGTACGGCAGCACTTCTGTTTTCCGAAAAGGCCCCGCCGATTTAAGCAGCGCCGTTTTACCAAGCCGGCTAAGCAGAGAGGCAAGAGCAAGCTGGCTGCCGATACAGTCCGCATCCGGTTCCTCATGCCCCGCAAGAATAAATTTATCGTATTTTTTTATAAAATCCAGAAAATCCGCCGGCGGCGTAAAAGATTTCCGCATAGAATTTCCTCAAAGCCGCTCATTATCCCGGACACACCGGACGCCGCGCACGGCAGCCGTCACAACGACAGCGTACACCGCCGCCTCAACGCACAATGACTATATCTTCAATATCGTCAACATTGTCAAAATTAGCGTTAGAAGGCGCGGTTTTGCCCCATGTATTATGATTATCTTCGCGCACATACAGCCTTACATGGTCGGTTTTACCAGCCTTGTAATATATTATCATATACGGCCCCCCTGTTCTGCCGTTAATTCTAACCATCTCGCCCTTAAGCGGCGCTGTGTTATCGGCGGTCCGTTTGAACCAGTTCCTTGGTAATATTACCGAATTCCTGCCCAAAGTGTTCCTGCGGTATTCAACATAATATCCCGTGGGAGTCGCGTAAATCTTCTCGATAGGCACCTGCAAAGTGTAAAAATCAGAGTTGTCTACCGGACCGGCGGCATCCTGCGAAAACACGGGCGTCGCGGAAAAAGCAGCCGCAAGTATGGCAAACAGCCAGACAAAACCAATTCTTTTCATTTTTTTGATATTCATCATAATAAAACCCTCCGTAAGGCCGCGGTTTCAAAATCCGACATTCTGAAACCACCCCCTATACAAACATTTTCGGCTTTAATTATAAACATTAATAAGATAATCCGCAATACGCCCGCCATTTGCCATGGAGGCACATGCGCTCCGCGCCGGCATACCCAAAGCAGCCTTCACTCCGTGCCTTCAGGTCCGAAAACAGCGTTTGGCATACGCGCTGGCAGGCAATGTTTGCTTTGATGTTTGGTTTTTGGGCGCATTTTTGGCGCGGCAGCGCCAAAAACCGGGCTTTACGCTACAATTCCTCGTCCCGCCTATGGCGGTACTGCGGTATTTCCGCTGCAATCCCGTGCGCGGGGCTTTAACACAATTAACAATTACCAATGAGCAATTAACAATGAAGGAAGAAGGAAGAAGGAAAAAGGAAAAAGTAAGAGGGAAAAAGTTAACAATTAGCAATGAGCAATTAACAATGAGGAATGAGGACAAAAATGAAGGGGGAGGGGGGAGCACGTTGATAGTGAAACGACAAAAACCATTAAGTATAGACAAGTTTTTTTTCACTGCTCCCCCACGCTCCAAAGGTTTTTGCTTTGCAAAAACGCTTTTCCGCTACCCCCACTCCTGGGGTAATGAGCCGCCGGCGGGCGGCAAAACCCTGAACACCGTGTCCCGCCCAGCGGCGCAAACAAGGCAAGCGTTAGCGGCAAGACGCTAGCGCGGAGCGCATGAGAACCGGCTGGCCGGCGCTGGCGGGCGGCAAAACCCTGAACGCCGCTATCGAATTGAACGCTGCTCCGCCGCCAGCGAGGGGCGGCAAAACGCTAACGCGGAGCGTATGTGCCTCCATGGCAAATGGCAAAACCCTGAACGCCGCTATCGAATCGAACGCTGCTCCGCCGCCAACGAGCGGCGGCAAGACGCTAGCGCGGAACGCATGTGCCTCCATGGCAAATGGTTGTTTTTTTTTGTGAAAAGTGATACAGTTAAAAAATGATAATCAGGTCAAAAGCGCCGCTGCGATTAGGACTTGCGGGGGGCGGCACGGACATAGCGGTTTATTACAATACGTACGGCGGAAACGTGTTGAACGCGACTGTTGATATGTACGCGTACTGCATAATCGAACCATCCAATGAGCAAAAAATTATATTCAACGCGCCGGATATCGGCATAAACGAAGAATATAATTCCGAAGAAATCATAAAAACATCAAATACTTTACCATTACATTCAGGCGTTTATAACAGAATTGTCGCAGATTATAACAATCACAAGCCGCTTTCATTTACGATGACAACATATTCAGACGCGCCGGCGGGTTCCGGTCTGGGCTCATCCTCTACAATGGTTGTCGCTATTATCAAAGCCTTTGTTGAATGGCTAAATTTGCCGCTGGGCGAATACGATATAGCATCTTTAGCATATAAAATCGAGCGTGAGGATTTGAAATTAGCTGGCGGCAAACAGGACCAGTACGCGGCTACTTTTGGCGGATTTAACTTTATGGAATTTTACAATGACGAACGTGTAATTGTTAACCCGCTGCGCCTTAAACGGTGGATACGGAATGAACTTGAAGCCTCTTTAGTGCTGTATTACACCGGAATATCACGTGAGAGCGGCAATATAATAAATCAGCAAATAGAAAATACAAATAAAAAAAATAAAGTCAGCATGGATAATATGCATGAATTAAAAAAGCAGGCCGTATCCATGAAAGAAGCGCTGCTTAAAGGCGATCTAAAAAATTTTTCCAACTGTCTGTTAAACGGCTGGCTGGCAAAAAGAAAAATCGCCGATTCGATTACAAATCCGTTTCTTGACGAATTATATCAATACGCGCTGGACAACGGCGCGGAATCCGCAAAAATATCCGGCGCGGGCGGCGGCGGTTTTATGATGCTTTACTGCGACCCATGCAGACGCATACAACTTATACGCGCGTTAAAAAATAAAAACGGAATAGTGCTTACCCCCTCGTTTACGGAAATCGGCACCCAGGCGTGGACTATTTTTACGCCGAACGACTAAAAGCTTGTTGAGTTTTTAATGTGGGGGGGGGGGGGCTATTCGTTCCAGTGTCCGAACTTACGGATTTTCTGGTTACGGTAGCGGACGAGAACAGCGGGAGAACGGTGGCATAAATAGTCAAGGTCGCGCGCTATAATATCTTTTATGTGTGAAGCCGTAAGATCGGGGGAATTCTGCGCTCCGCCTTCCGGTTCGGGTATAACGCCGTTTATAATGCCAAAACTTAAAAGATCCGCGCTTGTTATGCGCAGCATGGCGGCGGCTTCTTTAGCCTTGGTAGAATCGTGAAGCAGAATGGACGCAAAACCTTCAGGACTGATTACCGAATAAATCGCGTTTTCCAGCATATAAATTTTGTCGCCTACACTGATACCAAGCGCCCCGCCTGAGCCGCCTTCACCAATGATTATGCAGATTACCGGAACTTTAAGCTGGCTAAAATCACGGAGATTTCTTGCGATAGCCTCGCCGATACCGCGTTCCTCCGCGCCTATCCCCGGGTACGCGCCCGCCGTGTCCACGAAGGTTATGATCGGGCGGTGAAATTTTTCCGCCTGCTTTGCCAGACGCAGCGCCTTACGGTAACCTTCGGGATTACCCATCCCGTGATTGCGGAACATATTTTCCTTGAGCGTCCGCCCCTTCTGGTTTGCGATAATTGTAACGGGGCGTCCATTAAAAAACGCCAAACCGCCTATAATCGCGGGGTCGTCGCCAAAGCCCCTGTCTCCATGCAATTCGATAAAATCGTCGAAAATACGCGATATATAGTCAAGCGCGTTGGGGCGGTCCGGGTGGCGGGCAAGCTCTACACGCCGCCAGACAGCCTCATTTTCCGAGTTTGCCTGAACTTTAACTTCCAGCGTCCCTATTTCTTTGGCAAGATCGACTCCGCTGTCTTTGGCTAACTCCTTTAACTCTTCTAATTTTTTACGTATAAGCTCAGTATTCATTATTTTGCCCTCTGAATTTGCCGGAATGAAGCTCCAACAAGGCCGAAAGTACGCGGCGTTGTTCCTTGCGGGCGGCGATTAAGTCGACAAAGCCCCTTTCCTGCTGGAATTCGGCGCATTGAAATCCTTCCGGCAGCTTTGCGTGTATAGTGCCTTCGATCACACGCGGCCCCGCAAAACCTATTATCGCGCCCGGTTCCGCTATTATTATGTCGGCCAGCATCGCAAACGATGCGGTAACACCGCCCGTTGTCGGGTCGCAAAGCACCGTGATGAAAGGCACGGCCGCCTTGTCCATGTCCGACGCGGCGCTTGCCGTTTTTGCCATCTGCATCAGCGAAAATATACCTTCCTGCATACGGGCGCCGCCCGATGTCGCGTATATGACGAGCGGCAGTTCCTCTTTCACGGACTTCACCATAGCCTGACATATTTTTTCGCCCACGACAGACCCCATAGACCCGCCCATGAAACTGAACGACATCAAAGCCAGTATAGCGGGATGTTTGCCAATCTCACAACAGCCGGTGATGACAGCGTCTTTCATCCTGGTTTTTTCTACCGCGCCCATCAATTTTTGTTCATAGGCCGCAAATTCGATCGGATTCTGAGAGCTTAAATTGCTGGAAAATTCGACAAACGAGCCTTTATCGCAAAGATACTCGACACGTTCCGCCGGTTCCATGCGGTAATGATGCCCGCAAGACGGACACGTTTTCAAAGCCGCCTCAATTTCCTCGGCGCTATATGTCCCGCCGCATCCCGGGCAGGCCTCAATTATTATTTCTTCGTTTTGATTCGCCATTCTTTTATTCGCAAAGTCTGGTTTAATACCCCGCCATTTTGGCGCGCCAAATGGCGCCCCTTAGTGGCTTCCCATGGTCCAGTTTATAAATAACATCTTAGAACAATTTTTGCCTTGTTTCAACACCCGCCAGCGGGTTTACGAGGGCTCCGCGCTAGTACCTTCCCGCCGCAAACTTGTTTGCGCCGTTGAGCGGGACACGGCGTTCAGTTCGTAAACTGCTTGCAGGCGGGGAGGCTTATTTCCCCGCTCAGTTTTTTACCTTTGTCTCACCTCACATTATTTAAATTGTATCAAATTTTCCGACCGCGGGACAATTTCCCCGATGATCGCGGCAGACTCGTCACCGGCATTTTTTATGCTAAGGACAAGCTTTTCAGCTTCGCCGGGCGGCGCGGCTATCAAAAGCCCGCCCGATGTCTGCGGGTCGAACATCAGTTCCTGGACGGCAAAGGGCAGCGCGCTGACATCAACAAGCTTTTCCACACGGTTGCGGTTGCGCTGTCCGGCGGCAGTCAACAGGTAATCATCCGCGTAATCCACCGCTTCAGGGATAAGCGGCAAGGCATCGGGATACAGCATGATTGCCGCGGAGTTGCCCGCCATCTCCAAAGCATGGACGAGCAGCCCGAAGCCGGTAACATCCGTACATGCGCTCACATTAAAGCCCGCCATACTTTCCGCGGCATAACGGTTCAGCCTCTCCATTGAGGCAAGCGCCCGCCGGACCGCCGCGGCGCTCGCCAGTCCGACACGCAGAGCGGCCATCACGATCCCCACGCCCAGCGGCTTGGTCAGAATCAGTTTGTGCCCGGCCTTAGGCGTATTGTTGCGCAACACCCTCGCCGTTTCGACAATCCCTGTGACGGACAGCCCGTATTTCGGCTCCTTGTCGTATATCGAATGCCCCCCGCCCAGCACGGCCCCCGCTTCCGCGATCTTTTCCGCGCCGCCCGCCAATATATCCGCCAGCACTCTTTTATCCATTGTTTCGGGAAAACACACCAGATTCAGCGCCAGCACCGGACGGCCCCCCATCGCCCAAACATCGCTTAGCGCATTTGCCGCCGCAATCCGCCCGAAAGTTTTCGCGTCATTGACCATAGGCGGGAAAAAATCAACCGTGAAAATAAGCGACCGCTCTTCATCAAGCCTGTAAACCGCCGCGTCATCGGAAGCGTCATATCCGACCAGCAGCCTCGCGTTACTGCCTGCCGGAATCCCCGCCAGCAAACGCGCAAGCCCCTCACTCTCTATCTTCGCGCCGCAGCCCCCGCTCACACAGTTTGATAACAAATTATCATTTTGCGCCATAAGCAACTCCCGCCATTGCCGCCCCAGATTTTCCTGTTCCCTCTTTTCCAAAGTAGCTCTTTTCAAGCGCGATGTATACCGCCCATTTGCCATGGAGGCACATGCGCTCCGCGCTAACATACCGCGAGTGTCCTTTACTATGTGCCTTCAGTCCGAAAAGGGCGCCCGCCAGCGGGGTTACATGCGCTCCGCGCTAACATACCGCAAGTATTTTTTACTCCATGCCTTCAGTCCGAAAAAGGCGCATGGCATACTCGACACCTTTACTTCTTACCTTTTACTTTTTATTTAGCATGGGGGGCGGGGATGTTCACTCTGCTTACAAACCACGCGTTCATTATAGACAGCATATCTTTTGACATGAATTTATACTTTTCATCCAGTTCAATGCCGTTGTCGAGAAGTTTTTTTATGCTTTCGTCGGCACCGGCTTCCATATAAACAATGTCGTGTCCCAGTTCTTCAAATAGTTTGATAAAATCTTCATGCCTCATTCTGTTTACATAGGTATATTTGTTGCTGTTGTATTTCTGCCATTCCGTGTCGCTGTACCGCAAAAAGTTAAGCCGGTTTACAGTCTTTGTATAAACAGCGAAATGGTCTTGATAGTCAACTGAGTTTATAAACAAACCGTTCGGTTTGATGATTCTGGCGCCTTCCAAAAGGATTGCTTTTAGGGTTTCCGGCGGAATATGCTCAAACGCAAAATGTGAAACGTGAAAGTCTACGCTTTTGTCCGCCAGGCCGGTTCGCGCGGCGTCCGCGGGCGCGATATATTCAATGCGGCATAATTCAAGCAATTTTTTGACATTTACCCCCCCCCCCCCCCGTTACATAGTGTATGAGCGTTTCGAGCCGTTTTTCATTCAGCAGATCCCCATACATTTCTTTTATTTCGTTCTCGCGTTGCGCGATTATCCATGCGGCTTCTTTTACATACCGGTTTTGCATGTATGTATTTGCGTCTATCGTAATCGTCTTGCGCGCGCCGCCAAGCCAAAGTCCGATAGGCAGGGACGGAACCCAGCCGGTACCGTACTCAAAGAATATTTCGTCCCCCCCCCCCCCCGCAATAGCTTTAATGTTTTTTAACATTTTTACGGCATCGGAAATCGTAGGCAACGGGTTGTACGGCTTAGGTATGCTGCCTACAATTCGTCCCGCCAAATTATGCGCCCAGCAAGATTTACTTCCGTCAATCAGCGCCAAAATGTCCTGCACTTTGGACATCAATTTCCAGTCAAAGTTTAAGCCCAATATACTCATTGATAATTCCTTTACGCGGAATAGTCCGCATACCTTGAAAGCTTTGTATTAATACGTGTTATTTACAAGAAACCGGAAAAACATTACCGCAGCCCCCCCCCCCCCCAATTACACTACACTTGACCCACAGAATTGTTTAACCACGAAGTCAAAGAAGTCGAATAAGTTTTTAAGAGCCACTCTTTCCTTCTTCGACTTTTTCGACTTTGAGGTAAAATATTTTTCTTCCGGTCTTGAGACCGCTGTCCACAGTTTGAAAGATGTCAAGACACTAGGTTTCGCGGGATTTCTTGCGAAATACTTTGACGGAACGCTCTTGCTTAGGCTTGCCGCCGGACGCTTGATCCGCGCGTTTACGTTCGCTAAACGAAGCGCGATGCTTTTCATGAACAGCTTTTTCCAGCACGCGAAGCGATTCATCAAAACCGCGCAGAAATTCTTGTAAATCATCCGCAAACAGGATTACAGACTGGCGTTCAAAGCCGCCCTCATCTTTATTTTTACTTTCTACAATGTTTAGATATAAATCGCCCCTGCGATTCTCTTTTACATTGAAAAAATAGCTCCGATTCTGCAATAAAACTTTTTTTGAAAACAATTCTCCACGAATACCCATTGTTCTACTCTATTGTCTTTACATGGTTATGAAAAGCCCCCAGGCCCGCATGCGGGCAAGGAAAAAGGAGGTTAAGGTAAAAGGTAAAAGGTAAAAAGAAGAAAATTAACAATTAACAATGCGCAATTAAACAGATTGCGCCATAAATGGCGGCGCGGATTATCATGGTGGAAGCAAAGCCCCCCAACGCAGTTATCTAAGTGAATGCCGCTCCGCCCCCAACGAGGGGCGGCAAACTGTTAGCGCGGAGCGCATATAAACCGGCTGGCGGGCAGGGGGGTGGCGGAAGACCGCCGCGGGCGGACTGGAGACAGGGGGTGCGCGACTATGAGGCAGTTGCAAACTTGTTTGCACGTTTGCCGATGATGCAGGGAAACAGCGCCCCCCTCCTGAATTGAAAAATTAGCCACAGATTACACAAATTAACGCAGATTATCGGAGTGAAGTCCCCCAACGCAGTTATCTAAGTGAATGCTGCTCCGCCGCCAACGAGGGGCGGCAAGCTGCTAGCGCGGAGCGCATGTAAAACCCACTGGTGGGCTAACGCGGAGCGCATGTAAAACCCACTGGTGGGCTAACGCGAAGCGTATGTAAAACCCACTGGTGGGCTAGCGCGGAGCGCATATAAACCGGCTGGCTGGTTGACATAATTGGGGGAAAGAGGGTAGATTGTGGTATGGCTAAAGAAGAAGCTATTGAAGTTGAAGGTATTGTAAAAGAAGCTTTACCGAACACCATGTTCAGAGTAGAACTTAACAATCAAAATGGACACGTGATACTTGCCCACCTTTCAGGCAAAATGCGTAAGCACTATATTCGTATTGTGCCGGGCGACCATGTACGGATTGCTTTATCCCCCTACGATTTGAGCCGCGGGCGTATTATTTACCGTGAGCGATAATACTGATGCCCGCTCCAAAAGAGGGAACGGTCAATTCCAGTAATCCTGTCCCCCCATACCACCGGTTTAGAGATTTTATTGATGTCAAAAGCGACAGATTCAATGTCCTTATCTCGCTGCTGGATGAGTTAAAATTTTCTGTTTCTGTTGTGAACATAGCTGGAAAACGGCATATTTTTGTCGTGCCTTCACCGAACACCCTTCGCGTCGGAACAAAGAAAAAAATTACGGTGCTTGCGGCGCATTACGACAGAGTGCCGGACAGTCCGGGCGCTAACGATAACGGGGCGGCTGTTTTTATACTGATAGAGGCGGCGTTGCGGCTGCGCGGACGCGCTATAGAAAACTGGCTTATAATTTTTACAGACAAGGAAGAACTATCCAAGAATGAGGGACTGCGGGATCAAGGTTCGTATTTGCTGGCGGAAGGGTTGAAAGTGATCGGGTTTAAATCCGGATTTTTTTTTATTTTTGACGCGTGCGGACGCGGTGATACACTGATAATCTCAAAAACTGTAGGGTATCTTTTAAAAAATGAGCATAGCGGAACGACAGCGCCGTTAAAAAATCAATTTAGGCTGTTGCAATTACGCGCTATGGAAGCTGCAAAAAGCATTTCTACCGGGCGGTTTTTATTGCTTCCAACACCTTTTTCCGATGACGCCGGTTTTTTGCGGGCAGGCTTGGCGGCGCAGACAATAACTGTGCTGCCCGCTAAGGAGGCTGCGGCATTTTCTTCATTCATTCGCGGGAATAACTTGTACACCGGCGCGCTTATTAACAGTGAAGAGCGTTTACGGCGCGGTACTGAGCATATTCCTCAAACATGGCGGCTTCTGAATAGTCCGCAAGACACGATCGAGCAGCTTGACGGAAATAATTTTGGAAATGTAGCGCAGTTCGCACTTGAGTTATGCCGCCTAGATAATCGCATCTTCTAGCCCCCGCCAGCGGGTTCTCATACGCTCCGCGCCCGCCAGCGGGTTTTACATACGCTCCGCGTTAGCGTTTTCCCGCCCCCGTTGGGGGCGGAGCGGCTTTCGGTTCGACAGCGGCGTTCAAAGTTTTGCCGCTAACGCAAACTTGTTTGCGCCGTTGGGGGCGGAGCGGTTTTCGGTTCGATAGCGGCGGTCAGCGCCCGCCAGCGGGTTCTCATACGCTCCGCGTTAGCGTTTTGCCGCCGCTCGCTGGCGGCGGAGATGCGTTCACTCAGATAAAAGCGTTCAATGGCTTATCTTCATTCAGGTAAGATGATTTTTCATCATTTGGGCGCATTTCCGCCGCTAAGCGGCGGAAACCGGGCTTTCCGCTACAATGAAAACGCTTTGCGTTTTCATTCCGCTGCTATCCCTTGCGCAGGGCTTCAACGCGCAGGCGCGTTGAACTTTGAAAGAAACTCCATGTGAATAAAAAACTCGTTGGCGGGTGCGTATGCAAACCGCTATTCGCGGACCCTAAGGCACGTAGTAAAGGGGCCGCTTTGGGTATGCCGGCGCGGAGCGCATGTGCCTCCATGGCAAATGGTTGATTCTTTTGGCGGGGGCGTGATAATATTTTTTATGGCAAAACGAGTGGCAAAACCAGCGCCAAAACGAGCATTGATCAGCGTTTACGATAAAAATAAAATTATAGAATTGGCCGCCGCGCTAAAAAGTAAAAATTGGGACATAATTGCGACATGCGGCACAGCCAAACACCTGCGCGAAAGCGAATACAAGTTTGAGATAATTAGCGTAGAGAAAATAACAAAATATTTAGAACACCTTGACGGACGAGTAAAAACACTACACCCTGCCATTCACACGGGCATACTAGCAAGACGAAACGAAAAATCGCATAACGACGCATTAAAAAAATTTAAAATACCAACAATAGACCTAGTTGCCGTAAACCTATACCCATTTACACAGAAAGCCGCGCAAAATCCGCCGTTAACACAAGACGAACTCATAGATTTCATCGACATAGGCGGGCCGGCCATGCTGCGGTCCGCCGCAAAGAACCACAACGACGTTATAGTGCTATGCGACCCGGATGATTACGATACAATAATACAAAACATACAAGCAGACAAACCAATAAGCCCCGAACTAAGAAGACAGCTTGCCGCCAAAACATTTAACCTGACATCAGCCTACGACGCCGCGATCTCACAATGTTTAATGAACGCCAACACAGACACCGGCGCCGATAACGCGGGCGAAACAGAAACAAAATTTCCCCCGTACTACACCGTGCCGCTCAAACTGGAAAACCCGCTGCGATATGGAGAAAACCCCCAGCAAAAAGCCGCATTATACATAAACACCGGCAAACAAGGCGCGATAGCAAAAATGGAACAACTCAACGGCAAAGAACTAAGCTATAACAACTATCGCGACATCGACATTGCGTGGAAAGCAGTATGTTCATTTGGCCTGCCGGAGCAAGGATTACCGGCTTTGGGAGCGGATAATACGGCTAAATTACTCAACTTTACGGAAGACAATACATTGAACGCCTGCGTTGCCGTCAAGCACAACACTCCGTGCGGCGCCGCGCTGGGAAAAACACTGCGCGAAGCATTTGAAAAGACATACTCTTGCGATACGGAATCGATTTTCGGCGGCATTGCGGCGTTCAATGCGACGCTTGACACAGAAACCGCGGAAAAAATAAGTCCAATCTTTCTTGAAGTAGTTATAGCGCCCGATTATGAAGAGACTGCCCTTGAGATACTGCGCAAAAAAACAAAGCTGCGCGTAATGCGGGCAGTTTCTCCCCCCGTTGAACGTCTGGAAAGTGTAAGCATAGACGGGGCTTTGCTTGTACAGGAAGTAAACAAAACCCTGTTTACAAAATGGGAAACCGTTACAAAGACAGCCGTTGATGAGCGGCACATACCGGACATACTTTTTGGACTTAGGACCGCGCTGTGGGTTAAATCAAACGCCATCGTTATAGTAAAAGACCAAAGCGCGATAGGCATAGGCGGAGGTCAGACCAGCCGTATACTCGCCGCCCAACAAGCATTGCGGCAAGCCGGCATGAACCCGAATAAACCGGCCCGCGTACTAGTCTCGGACGCGTTTTTCCCATTCCCCGACATTGTAGAAGCGGCGGCGGCGGCAGGGATCAAGACAATCGTCCAAAGCGGCGGTTCAAACAAAGACGTAGACTCTATCGAAATGTGCGACAAACATGGAATAACGATGATTTTTACCGGCGCGCGGTACTTTAAGCATTAAAAATGTCTATTTTATTGCCCGCGCACTGCTTTATATTTCGCGGAAACGAGCTTCTCGTCCCTTCAGGCTGTGAAAACCGGCATATTTTTGAAGGCGTACCGGCAGATATGGCGCGGAAAACCTTCAACCCGGCGGAAATACACTATTTTGAAGTCCCGTTGATAGACAAAAGCGATATTATCCCATGTTTTTCACTGGACAAGAATACCCACGTACCGTCCGGCTGGCGGAACATCGCCGTACGCTCTTTAGCGGCGGAAGGCGCGGTGGACAAGATGGCTTATGTATACGGCGGTTTGGAACACCCGGCTATGCCTGTAATTTTCCGCGCCTGCCACATCATGCAATGGCTTTCAGATTCGGTTTTCTGCGGAAGATGCGGCGGCAAAAATGAACTTTCCAACTCTGATTTTGCCCGGCGCTGTCCGGTTTGCGGCAAAGTTGAATATCCCCGTGTATCTCCGGCGATTATTGTCCGCATAAGCAACGGCAATGGCGAAATACTACTTGCTCACGATAAAAAATTCAGCGAGAATATCTACAGCTTGATAGCCGGTTTTTACGAGGCGGGGGAGAGCCTTGAGGACACGGTAAAACGCGAAACATTTGAAGAAGTCGGCATCCGCATAAAAAACATACGATTTATAAGCTCGCAAAGTTGGCCGTTCCCAAATTCTTTAATGATAGGTTTTTCCGCCGAACACGCCGGCGGTTCCATCCACTGCGACGGCGTGGAGATAGAAGACGCCCGGTGGTTCAGCAAGGATAAACTGCCGCTCCTTCCCGGTTACGGCTCGATAGCCCGCTTTTTGATAGAACAATGGCGGCAAAACGCGTGACCCGGCACTTCATGTTGAGCTTGGGAGTTTGGCCCCCCACCCTACCCTAGCAAGTAAAAGGTAAAAAGGAACAGGTAAAAAGGAAAAAGTAAAGATTATCAAAACAAAAGCCCGAAAGCCGTTATCGAAGTAAACGCCGCTCCGCCGCCAACGGTGCAAACAAGGCAAGCG
This sequence comes from Spirochaetaceae bacterium, assembly GCA_031265535.1. Taxonomy (GTDB): domain Bacteria; phylum Spirochaetota; class Spirochaetia; order Treponematales; family Breznakiellaceae; genus JAIRMY01. The sequence continues at coordinate 14,091 of JAISCO010000279.1, forward strand.
TTAGCGGCAAGACGCTAGCGCGGAGCGCATATAACCCGACAAAAATGAGGAATGGGCAATTAACAAGGAGCAATGAGGGTGGGCGCGTATGCCAAGCGCCTTTTTCAAACCCTAAGGCACGGAGTAAAGCCTACTTTGGGTATGCTAACGCGGAGCGTATGTAAAACCCACTGGTGGGCTTCCAGCCGCGTATGCAAACCGCCGTTTTCGGACCCGACGGCACGGAGTAAAACCCGCTTTGGGTATGTTAGCGCGGAGCGCATGTAAACCCGCTGGCGGGGGCGGGGGCGGGATTGTTCTCAGATTCCATTGAATTTATGGCCGCTACATAAGCCTTGATTGCCGATTCAATAAT